>NZ_JADBTZ010000448.1:0-9639 GCF_020245885.1 Microcystis sp. M165S2
GGACAAGCTTTTCTGAACGGAACCCCCTAAGCCGAGTTTTCAAGGTGCTGTCCGCCCACTTGGTTTTCGAGACGGTCTTTTTAATTCTAACGTAAAGCCAACCTAGAACGGCGGGGTTTCCCACCCAAAATTTTCGATGACTCAACCGACCAGCTTGTACGTTCCGGTGCAGCGCGGTTGTTAGGTAGCGATTGCACTGCTGTTTTTAGCGGAGCGGAAGAAATCTTACCTGACCTTCCCACTCTTCCTCAAGACTACACTCAGCAATCAAGAGAATCTCTTCAATTGCTAACCCTACTGGGACACGACGACTAACTTCAAACAACCCAGGCATGAATAAACCTGATTCAAGACGTTCGTAAGCAAAAGTTGTCATGGTAGCAACATCATGGGTGAGAACAATACGTCCTTCTTGCGCCGCCCACGCCAAAACAGCGGGGTCATCGACTCCTGACAATCCCACATCTTGAACCCGCACAACGTCTATCTGTGAATTTTGACGAAGAATGCCTCGGACAATCTGGTGATTAAAATTTTCGTCAGCAAGAAACCGAATCATAATGGTTTAAACGTTTTGGATTCTCCTTGCCAACAATCGTTCACGGATTCCAATTGGATTAAAATGCTGTTCAACTTCCTGCCGATTTTTTTCTGACTGACGTTGACGTTCTGCAAGGTATGCATGAACTTCATCTCGGTGTCTGAGGTAGTAACCAATTGCTAAGTAGACATCCGGTAGTTGTAGAGATGGATACTGCTCTCCTATTTCTTCTGGTGTACACCCTTCAAGAAAAGCAGTCACAACTGTATCCAAGGTAACGCGAGTGTTAGCAACTCGTACAACGCCCTGAGAATCAGTAACTAATGGTGCTTTTTCAACAGCTATTGTTATTGTCATCGGTCATATACCTAATTTTCAAGTTTAGTCTTTCGCCATATCGCTACCAATTAGCCCTACTAACCAATTAGCCCTACTAATAGCACTACTGATACCCCACCCCAAATAAGAGCCAGCAACCACCAGTTCCCCAACACTAAACTTGCATACCAAGGCATTATAGCTAACGTAGCTGGGAGCATCAAAATAGAGATTGCTCCCATCGATACTCCCCACTCATCAAAGACAATTCTGACACTCCATATATAACCAACGATCATGCATCCAAATCCAACTAAAGCCCCCAAGCCCCCTACTGCTGTCACTGCTCCGTTTTTTCCTTTTCTTGCCATGTTGCTCACCGCTAGATTCAAATTACCTAACGGTTGAGCTGAGCGGCGCGCACGCCACTGTTTGAGCTTGGCACTTTATCTGTCACGCGTCCGCTCCAGCGATTTGTTAGGCATCACTACCACTGCGGCCATCGCGCCATGCAGCGAAACAGATACCGCATCTTGGAGCTAGAATTAGCTCTTCGCGCTCGAATGCCTCCCCGGGTAGGTTGGCATTCACCGCAATGTTGAACCGAGCGGCGCAGGATTGGCAGACAACTATCGGCAAGAGTTTGCTCCCGTCGTCCAAGAGGTCGATGTTGGCACTAACCGCCGAATCCGGAAGTACCTCCAATGACCCACGAATTGCGGAGGTAACATGCGGACAGCATAACTGCCCTAACTGTACCCCATGAACTTGGCACAGCTCTGCGCCCATACGGTGACCTTGAGTGATGGCTAACTATATAATATACGGAAACTTTCCTTATACTACGCTAAATACGCACTTTTAAAAGAATCTTTCCGTATATTACGCTCAAGTGGAGTGATCGCGAGAAGTCTTCCGCATATCACGCCCAAAAGCGTGTTAGCCAGATTAGCGTACTGTAAACAGCACTAATTGTAGTCGTTTTTTAGGGGTGATCGGCAAGATTACTGTCAATTTACCCCTAGTTTTCTCTCTTGGCTTAGTCTGTAACCAATCTTTTACAACGCTGTAACTTGATCCCAGTGAATAAGTTAATCCAGCATTAGGCGATCGCTCCTCAGCAATTGAGAAAGTTTTCACAACGTCCAACGGTAGCCAGCAATTATTGTCCAGATCAGCGATCGCTGAATAATTGCCTCACGATTAGCATTGACGTTACCGATAATCAAGGAAATAAATTTGCCCCCATCAAACCGACTCGATCAACTGCGCTCTTTTTGGTCCCTAACATCGGAAAAAATCCTCAATAAGGCTTGACAAACTAGCTAGACTTGACTTATAATTTTAATATAATGGGAATCCGTGTCGCCCTGCAACCCCTCTCTTTTCAGGCCAGATGCAGAAGTAACTTAAAGATGACAGAATTTCGCATCGAGAAAGACAGCATGGGAGAAATTCCCGTACCTGCCGATAAACTTTGGGGAGCGCAGACCCAAAGATCCCTACAATACTTTAGTATAGGTGATAATCTCATGCCCCGGGAGATGATCGGGTCCTATGCCATTCTCAAAAAAGCCTGTGCAATTGTCAATCAGCAAAAGAATCGTCTCAGTCAGGAGAGAAAAAACCTTATCTGTCAAGTCTGCGATGAAATTTTAGCCGGACAACACGCGGATAACTTTCCCCTCTACGTTTGGATGACGGGAAGTGGCACCCAATTTAACATGAACATCAACGAAGTCATCTCCAATCGTTGCAGTCAACTGACGGGGAATCCTCTGGGTAGCAAAACCCCCGTTGACCCCAACGATCATGTTAATATGTCCCAATCGACTAATGATTCCTTTCCCTCGGCCATGTATATTGCCGTTGCCTTGGCAGTCAAGGAAAAATTAATTCCCAGTCTGCAACTATTACGGAATAGTCTCGATGCAAAGGCGCAATTATGGGCAAATATAGTTAAAATTGGCCGCACTCACCTACAGGATGCCACCCCTTTAACCCTCGGACAAGAGTTCTCCGGTTATGTAGGTTTATTAGATGATGGCAGCGATTGGCTAGAAAAATGTCTAGAAAAAGTCTATCGTTTATCTTTGGGAGGAACAGCAGTCGGTACGGGAATTAATGCTCCTCTCGGTTTTGCTGAAGATGTGGCTGCCGAAATCGCTAATCTGACCAAATTACCCTTTATTACCGCTCCTAATAAGTTTACCGTGCAAGGTTCCCACGATGCTCTGGTTTTTTTGAGCGGGGGACTGAAAACTATCGCTAGTTCCCTCTATAAAATTGCTAATGATATCCGTTTACTTAGCTGTGGTCCCCGTTGTGGAATCGGAGAATTACAGCTGCCAGAAAATGAACCGGGTTCTTCAATTATGCCGGGAAAAGTTAATCCCACCCAATGCGAAGCTTTATCGATGATAGCAGTGCAGGTGATAGCTAATGATTTAGCGGTGACGATGGGAGGTGCTGGAGGACATCTGGAGATGAATGTCTATAAACCTCTGTTGATTCATAATCTCATGCAGTCTATCCGTTTGCTCACTGATGGTTGCAGTAATTTCTGTCAATTTTTGGTTCAGGGGATGACTGCTAATCAAAAACAAATTGAGACTTTTTTAAATCAATCCTTGATGCTGGTGACTGCATTAAGTCCCGTGATTGGCTACCAAAAGGCTGCCTACGTCGCTCATTATGCCCTAGAAAAGGATTTAACCCTGAAAGTGGCAGCCTTGCAACTAGGATACATCAAGGAAGAGGATTTTGAGCGCATTGTTGACCCCGCTAAAATGGTTAATCCCTACGTTGCCGATGGTTAATTCTCTGAGGGGTTGACTGCCGTAAAAATCAGAGGTCGCAGGCAGGCACGGATTCCCATTATATATATAAGCATAAGGCAAGCGGCGGGATTTGTCAAGCCCCGCCGGTCAAAATTTCCGCTAAACTTGGCTAATGATAGCGAAGAAAACAAACAGAAAAATCATAAATGCTGCTGCCATGCGGAAGAAGGATTTAGGAAGATTAATAATTTTCTCCAGTTTCAGGAAACCCACCAGAAAATAAGCGACGATTGCCAGGAGAATCGGGATAACCACGCGCAAGATTGTGCCAAGGGGACCAGAGAAAAATTCACCGATTTTATAGCGGGGTGTATTTTCTTCCGCGTGAGGAGGAATAGTTACACTTGTCCAAGTTTCTCCCCCATCGGTGGAACGAAAAACTGTAGTTTTAGCGCCACCAAAACCGAATAAAGTTTTATCTTGAGCGTAATTAGGAGAAAACTGGACGGAGATACCAGAGGAAGGGATACTATGAATTTTCACTAGGGGTATTTTAGGATCACCAATTGATTTAAAAGTTTCTCCTCCATCGGTAGATTTAAACAAACCATCTCCCTGTAAACTAACTATTACCGTGCGATCATTAGCATAATCAGGAGAGATAGCAATGGTTTCTACCGAGGTGTTAGGATTAAACCCCGGTTTCTCTAATTTTGTCCAACTTTTAGCCCCATCTTTGGTGACAAACAAACCAGAAATTGTCCCGGCAAAAATAGTTCCATCCTTGGGATAATTGGGAGACATTGCCAACTGCACATTAGAGGTTTTTGATAGGGGGGTTCCTTGGCTGACATTTTTCCAAGTTAGTCCACCATCAACACTTTGATAAATGCCCTCTTTTCCCGTGACAAACAAAGTTTTATCCTTAGCAAAATCAGGGGAAGCTACCATGGACGGGGCATAATTACCAAAAATTCTGCCCACTTCACTGATCTTTTTAACCGTATTTCCTCCATCGGTAGAACGAAATATTCTACCCTGCTGATTGGTGAGAAAAAGAGTTTTATCATTGGCAAAATCTGGGGAAGGAACTATCCTCGGACCGCGGACTTTCTGATCGATTTCGATAATTTTCCAGAAATCACCACTGTTATCGGATTTGGCAAATTTATTGCGTAAAAACCCCGCAAAAATAGCTCTATCTTCTCCATAGTTAGGAGAAAAGGCAATGTCAAAGAAACGCCGAGGATCTTGTCCTGATTCTTCGGGATCTTTACCAAGTCGATAAACCTCTAAACCGCGATTAATTGGTGTCCAAGTTTCCCCTTTATCGCGACTGATAAAGATATTGCCTACATAATTAGCAATGACAACAGTACCATCCTGGGCATAATTAGGAGAAACCGCCATGGCGATAACTGTTCCCCGGGCTAAAGTTGCTATTTCCTGCCATTGTTTGCCGCTATCCGTGGTTTTAAATAAGCCATTAAATCCCCCTAAAAACATCGTATCTTCAACGACTTTTAAATCCATAAAATGGGGAACTTTATAATCATCACCCTGTTTATCTTTGGTTAAACCCTCGCTCATTTTTGTCCAACTTTTGCCCCCATCTTGCGAAACATACATTCCGTCATACCAAGTGATGGCATAAAGGGTTGAATTTTGGGCATACTGGGGAGAAATAACGATGTCTTCGATGATTTTATCTTTAATTCCTTCGTTAACAGCTTGGAAGGTTTTACCATCATCAACGGTTTTAAAAATACCTGCTTCTTTTGTGCCGACAAAAAAGGTTTTATCCCTGTCTAAATTAGGAGAAAAAGCAATTGTATCCACTGCCCCCACATTAGCAGGTAAGGGGAGATTCTGCCAAGTTTTTCCCCCGTCGGAGGAAGTGTATAATTTACCCTGTTCATCCCCGAAAAAAATTCGATCAGGATTGTTGGGAGTAATAGCTAGAGAGGTTATCAGTGCCGTGGTGGGGAAAATATTTGACCAATTTTTACCGCCATCTTCGGTTAAATAAACCCCTTTTTCTAATCCCACTGCCGCTACTATATTGGGATCGGAAGGGGCAATTTCTACGAAGTTAATAAATTTAGTTTCTAAACCCTGATTAACTTTCTGCCAAGATTCCCCCGCATCTTCACTTTTATAAATACCATCGGATCTTGAAGCTAAATAGAGAATATTTTTATTGAGGGGAGATAGGGATAGGGAACTTAATTCCCCCGTATAATCTAAACCTTGAATTAATCTTGTCCAGTTGCTACCTCCATCCCTAGACTTATAAAAGTTATTTCGCACCAAGATATATACTGTATTATCTGTCTGGAAATCGGGAGAAACTTCCAATTGACTAATCACATCATGGGGACGATGGGCAAAAGCAGCACTACTCCCAAGACAAAAAACTGTAGCGATTATCAATAAAATGAGATTAAACTTGTAGGCGAATCTCAGCAAACTTTGGCGATTAATCATACTTAAACTGCTAATATCGAGGATAAAAATTGACCTAATCTAGCAAAGGGCGATCAAAATTTAAGCAAGGGTTCTGTAAGAGTATAGACGAAAATGGCGATTATAACCATTACTAAAATCAGGCTTATTTGCTATCAGCATAGATTAGAACCAATCTCTACACTTTGATTATTGTAGAGACTCATGGCCTTTTGTAACCCTTGTTTGAGACCAAGTTCGATCGCTTTTCTGGACAAGTCTAACACTTTCAAGATAACTTGGTTTTCTTGGGGGGTGAATCGGCCTAAAACGTGGGAAATTGTCGCTTTTTCGGTTGATTTACCGATTCCTATGCGTAAACGAGCGAAGTTTTCCGTACCAACGTGGGCAATCATCGATTTAATACCGTTGTGTCCGCCCGCCGATCCCGATAGACGGATTCTCAACCGGCCTAGGGGCAGATCCATGTCATCGTAAATGACTAAAATCGACTCTGGGGCTAGTTTATACCAATCTAGCACCGCTCGCACCGATTGCCCGGAGCGATTCATATAGGTTTGGGGTTTCAAGAGACGAATTTTGCCTGGGAGAGGACTGTCACCCTCAGCGATAAAACCTTGAAATCGCTTATTTTCCTGCCAAGATAGCCCCCAATCCCGCGCTAATGAGTCCACAGCTTCAAAACCGATATTATGACGGGTGCGATCATATTTGGGTTCGGGATTACCCAAACCGATAATTAACTGAGGAATGATTAAATTAGGGGTTTTATCGGAATTCATAGGGGAAAATCGGGCTTTTAACCATGACCCGACTCTTATTATCACCGAATTAGCACTCCGAGCGCTGGAACAAAGTTTCTAGATAAACCTTGGCACAGCTATTTTGCTCCTCAAAATTCATCCTTTCGGAGGATTGACAATTAAGTAGAAAAAATGATAGAGCCGCCGTAAACACGCCATCTTGATCCCAACCGGGGTGAGTTTCTAGATATTGTTGTAGGGATTGGTGGAGGATTTCGGGGATTTCTGCCAAGATACTGACGGATGTATTCATATCGTTTACCTCTGAATCTGAAGTGGGGAAATCCCTGACTGGTGCAGTGGACAGTAAGGACTATTGTGAGCCAAGTTGGGGGGAGTTGCAATATTACCAGATGTAAAGGAATGCTTTAGAAAAACTTAATATTTACGAGCGAATAAGGGTTAGAGCTAAATTTTATTTACTCAACTTAACAATAACTCAGTATCTATCGATGGGAATTTTTACAATCAAGATTAATTTTTTCTCGAAGCAAGTGCCGATTCTATCGCTGTTGCCTGTGGAAAAGTCTGGGTAAACTGTGGAAAACTTGGGAGTGAGTGGGGAAATACTGGGGAATGTATGGGGGAAAACATTGGGGAAAAATAAGATTTGCAAATTTTAATCCGTAGTGATGCTCAAGACTACTTAGGCACTCTTGCCAGAGTACCTTTTCTAGCTGAATGCTGGCTGCTATGCTTTTACCACCAATACTGAACAGGTAGCTTCTGCCACCACGAGACTACTAACAGAATCTTCGATCACCCGTTGAACTCCCGTTAATCCCCGACTGCCGATCACGATCAGATCAGCATGATAGATATTAGCTAAACGAATAATTTCCTCCGCTGGATCACCAAAGATGACCTCGATTTCACTAGGGGCAGCAATCTGGGATTGATAGCAGCGCAATTGATCTTCAATGATCTCACGGGAGGGGTGAGGGCGATCGACTGGCGATTCATCTCCCTCCTTGCCGAGGATATGGGTGAGGATGATGCAAGAATTTGCCGTTAGAGAAAGGGAATTCAAGGACTGAAGGACTCGATCCGATAATTCCCCACAATCTAAGGCAACAACGATATTTTTAAACATTTTGACTAAATCCTGCCGCAAATCTTTTATTTTGCCATTATCTAAGGATAATAAGCCTAGATAGACAATTTTATAGGTTATTGCGATCGGTTAAGATTTCGTAACCCGTGGCGGTTACTAAGACAGTATGCTCAAACTGAGCGGAGAGAGCATTATCCATCGTCACCACCGTCCAACGATCGCGCAAAGTTCTGGTATGTTTAGATCCCGCGTTGACAATTGGTTCAATTGCCAGAGTCATTCCGGTGCGGAGTTTGACATTGGCTAACTGATTAGTGCGAAAATTAAATACCGAGGGTTCTTCGTGGAGATTTCTGCCGACTCCATGACCAGTAAAATCTTCTACCACTTGGAAACCGTTAGCTTGAACGTGATCTTCGATCGCTCCTGCAATATCGAGCAGATAATTGCCAGCTTTTACCTGATTTATGCCTTTATATAAGGCTTCTTCTGCCACGCGGATTAATTTTTCGGCTTTGGGAGAGACGGAACCGATAGCGATCGTGATACAGGAATCCCCATGATAACCTTGGTAGTAGGCCCCCGTATCTACCTTTAACACAGAACCAACTTTGAGGCGTTTTTTCGGGCTAGGGATACCGTGAACGACTTCGTTATCGACAGAGGCACAAATCGAGGCAGGAAAGCCATAATAACCTTTAAAACTAGGGGTAGCACCCATTTCGCGGATACGTTTTTCCGCATAGGCATCCAGATCCGCCGTCGTCATTCCGGGTTGAGCGATCTGGGCAATTTCCTTAAGGACTGTGGCGGCAATTTTACCCGCTTGTCGCATAATAACGATTTCTGCGGCGGATTTGGTTTCGATTCCCCGGCGGCTTTTCTGTACTCGCGGTGAACCTACTTGCTCTGGGGTTTTAGTTTCGGGAAAAAGCAGCTTGGTTAGGATGTTCATGGACAGTTGGCTCAGAGTCTTTACCTAAAATGTCGGATGAATGCCCCCGCTAGATTTTTCGACAAGATGCTCACCTTTGCGGGGGATGAAATCCGACCAGAATATCAGCAACGGAGCATCGGTTTAATTCTACCATCTGTGAGTAAACTGTGTTATAATTAAATTAACCAATGGTCGAGGATTGTTAGATGCTAGTCGTAGAAGCAAAGCTAAAAAACGGAACACCAGAGCAATATCAGAAACTCGATGAAGCTATCAGAACTTCTCAGTTTGTGCGTAATTCTTGTGTTCGTTATTGGATAGAAAATAAAGGGACAACCCGCAATGACCTCCAAAAGCTTTGTGCGGTACTAGCTAACAATAAAGAGACACCATGGGTTAATAAATTAAACTCACAAGCTCGTCAATCGGCTGCTGATAGAGCCTGGCAATCAATTAATCGGTTTTACCAGAATTGTCATGCTAAGATACCTGGGAAAAAGGGTTTTCCTCGGTTCAAAAAGCATAGCCGTTCGGTTGAATACAAACTAACAGGCTACCAACTATCAGATGATAGACGTAAAATTAAGTTCACCGATGGCTTTAAAGCAGGAGAATTTGATTTATGGTGTAGTCAAAAAACCTTAGTTTATTATTCAGAACAACAGATTAAACGGGTAAGAGTTGTTAGACGTGCTGACGGTTATTATTGCCAGTTTTTGATTGACGTAGAACGGCAAGAA
>NZ_JADBTZ010000449.1:0-17883 GCF_020245885.1 Microcystis sp. M165S2
ATTTCTCGGCTAGTGAGAGAGAGTCTATCTTTCTCTAAAAAAATGGAGAATCACGTTGGAGCTGTTTGGTATTTTATCCATGACTACAATGCACAGCAAAGCAAAGGATTAAGCCGCTATCACTACTACCGAATCACCACCCTGTCGCAATTCGCCATTAGCTAAAGTGTAGATCAAAACATTTTTACAATCACTGATCACTAGAGGTGAATGGGTTGTCAGCACAAACTGACAATTTGGGAAAGTTTCGGTCAGGCGCTCGCAGAGGCGACGTTGCCAAGAGGGATGTAGATGCAAATCGACTTCATCAATCAAAACGATACCATCGCCTGCTAAAGGATTTTCTAAGGCAGGGTTCAGCATGGCTAGACGGCGGGCAATATCACCAACAAGAGCCATTAGGGATTTTTCGCCTTGTGAAAGTTGGGCGACGTTGAGGGTTTCACCATTTTTGTCCACTGCCATGTAGAGACGAGGCCTACGACGGACTCTAAGGTTATCCATATGGGGCATAAATCGGCCAATGGCGGTGCGAACTGCTGTTAATTGCCGATCTTTAGCTGAGGCATTGCGTTCATTTAACCATCGCCATAAGTTTTGATTGGTTTCAGCTAGTGGTCTTAGTTGGTTGAGAACGTCTTCAGGAACTCCTGATTCATTTTCGGTATCTTCCCGTTCTCGGAACCATTCAAAAAAGCGGCGAAAGTCAACGCCCTGACTTAAGGAGTTATCATGACCGTCCAATTGCAAAAAGGTATGCTTAGTCCTAATTTTTAGTGGAATATCGAGTACGACACGCTCGACAGGATAAAACGCAATTAGGGGTAGGCTAGTTTTGTCATCATGGGTGAGGGCATCACGATAACGATTGGCCAAGCGCGTACAGTCATTAAGGTTGCTATTATATTGGCCTTTACGTCCTTTTCTATTTTTTGCAAGAATCCATCTGAAATAAGGGTCAATCTCGCTTTGATCGGGATTGTTTAATGATTTGGAGAAATCCGAGACTTTGATTTCAATGCTGCCAGCATTAGCAGTATTAAATATGGCATCTTCAGAAATAGGGTTACCACTCCCTTTTTCTGTAAGTAAACGAGCAGTAAACCAACTAAGAGAAGTTGCTAATGCTTTTAGTATAGCAGTTTTACCAGCCCCGTTATTACCAACAAAAACGGTAATGTTGCTTGGGTTTTGCTCTGTAGGCGCCAAGGAAATTTCCAGCTTTTCAAATAGCCCGATGTTATTTAAGATGACCTGTTGAATTTCCATATCGGTGAGAGTGGCGAGGGATATGCTGACTGCTGATAGACTAGGTATAAAACCGTAAAACAGTTAGGAAATAGTGAAAAGTTCTGGCTTCCTAATCGCTAAATAAAACTATAAGTTAAACTCCATCGCGATGACGGCGATCGGCGATAAAAGACTCCACCAATTTAACATCTTCGACACTACCGATCACTAAAGGTGTGCGGGTGTGTAATTTATCGGGAACGATATCTAAAAGATTTGTCACCCCATCACTAGCTTTACCTCCTGCCTGTTCAATTAAAAAAGCAAGGGGGGCAGTTTCATAAATTAAGCGCAATTTTCCCTGGGGATTTTTAACAGTACCCGGATAGAGAAAAACACCACCCTGCATTATAATTCGATGGATATCTCCCACTAATGCCCCACTGTAACGGGCCGTGTAACCATCATGACGGTGGACATAACGGGTATAGTCGCGAATTGCCTCATCCCACTGCCAAAAATTGCCCTCATTGGTACTATAAATCGGCCCATGATCAGGGATAATAATATTCTCTTGGGCGAGGATAAATTCCCCTAAACTGGGGTCAAGGACAAAGGCATGAACACCGCGACCGATCGAGTAAACTAAAATAGTCGAGGGTCCGTAGAGAATATAACCGGCGGCTATTTGTTGACGACCATTTTGCAGTAAATCCCGCGCCTCTCCGTCTAAATCATTGTCTTCCTGTTGCCGGATGGCAAAAATCGAACCGACATTAAGATTAATATCCACATTGGAAGAACCATCGATCGGGTCGTAGAGTAGGGTATAGCGACCGATGGGGCAGTTTTCTGGAATATAATAGGGTTTATCCATTTCCTCGGAAGCAAGACGGCAAACTAAACCACTTTGCTTAAAAACCGAGATAAATACTTCATTGGCAAAAACGTCCATTTTCTTGACTGATTCCCCTTGTACGTTGGTTTCTCCAGTAAAACCTAGTACATCCGCCATTAATCCCGCTTTACTGAGACGACGGGCAATTAATTTCCCCGCTAGGGCAATTCGACTCATAATTGCGCTTAAATCCTGCGCGTCGGGGGAAAAACTTTGTAGTTGTTGCAGGACGTGACGGGAGAGGGTGGTACAATCTCGATCGAGGCTATGTTCGGGGATAGAAAAGGGAATATTGCTAACCATAACTGTAATTGCCAGTAATAAAGTAAAAAAGGGAAACCCGTCTAGTCTCAATTGTGACTATGATTTTATCCTAGCCAAGATTTTCCCTATTGCTGGCCAATTTTTAGATCAGTTTTAGAGTTGGCTAATTTTCCCCTCATTGATCATTAAATTTTGGGTAATAAGTAGCTGGTTATAATTAATTCGATCCCCCCTTGATAAGGGGGGTGTCTGACAGTTTTTAACACCTAACTACTTACTTGCCCTCTCAATTTAAGTCGATGGGGATACACCGGGCAAGCGTCTATATTTCAAGTAATAGGCAAAACCTGTTATTAAAACAATAACTATTGTGCCGATACCTAAATAGTTAGGAACAAAAAAAGCTGCCGCAATGGTGTTAATTTCTCCCGGTTTTAAATGCCAAATTAACTGATCATCAACTTTTTCTACCGGGGGATTTAATCCTGAGTCATCTTCAATATTTTGACCAGCGAAGGGAGTCTTTAAAGCGAAGTCGATAGCGACTAAAGAACCGGGACTAACGATAATATTTCCCTGTTCAGAAAGTACGCCTAAAGCCCGCAGATCAACGGTTAATTTTAAGTTTTTCTGAGTCAAAAAGAAGCAATCTTGTTCTGTAACTGCCAGTTTTGAATCTAGTTGCAATAACTTAAGATCATCAGTATCGGCGGAATTTTTGATTTTAAAGGAAGAACTAGGATCAAAAAATTGATTGAATTTTTCCTCTAATTCCTGACCATTACTAAAGGGAATAGTCACAATTATTTCTCGTTCGGAAATATGAGCGGTTTTCCCCTTAAGTAATTTTGCCCTCTGTTCGATACTATTTAACCATTTAGTGGCTTCGGTTTGACTGAGACTGGTTAAGCGTTGTCCGAGGGTAATATGTTGAATAATTTCCCCGTGGTGTTGGTGGGGAAAATTAATGCCCACATCGTAACGGACACAGCCAGTTAAAAAGAGAAAAATACCGCATAAAAAGGGCAGAATAAAGCGGGTTTTCCCGATTTTTTCGGTGGTTGGTTGATTCATAATTAATCTTCTTCTAAGTCGTCATAACTTGCTGAACTGCCACCGCTAACCGTAACTAGATCGATTTGCTGACGATAATAGTCTACATCTTTTACTTCCACTTCTACCTCATCACCGAGACGATAGGCAACGCGATTTTTCCGTCCTACCAAACAGCTATGACGAGCGCGATATTCATACCAATCATCCTTGAGAGAAGAAACATGAACCAACCCTTCCACTAATAAATCGGAAATTTCCACGAAGAAACCATAGGATTGTACACCGGTAATTAAGCCGCGAAAAACTTGACCCATTCTTTCTTTCATTTTCTCGGCTTTTTTCAATCCTTCTAGGTCTTGTTCCGCATCTTCAGCAATTTTTGAGCGATCATTGAGATGGGAAATAATCAGGTGACTTTCTTCTTCTAACTCCTCCTGAATTTGACTTGGTAGAATATTCCAATGAATCTGTCCATGACAGCTATTACTGCCCAAATTAACCCCGACTTTGACGATTTTGCTGCGGCGATCTTTCCCCTCTGTTAATAGGATTTTTAACACCCGTTGTACCCAAAGATCGGCATATCTTTGCAGGGGTGATAGACAGTGGGTATAATTGCCAGGATAGGCCAAACCAAAATGGTGTAAAGGATGGCTGCTATATCTAACTAATTTGAGAGTTTCTTGCAGGAGATAATTGAGGACTTTCACCGATGTGGAAGCGGAAAAAATGCGGGTGAGATTTTGATAGTCATTGGGTTTAATCTCCTCCTCGGCAGTTAAATTTAATTCTGCCCCTAAATTATTGGCTAATTTGAGTAAATCCTCCAATTCATCCCAATCCGGTTCCGATTGTCCACAGTAGATACAGGGTAAGTTTAAAGCTTGCAAATGTTCAGCGACGACTTTGCCGGCTAAAATTGCCACTTCTGTCAGTAAAGAACGGGCCGGTAAATTATTAGAAGCGAGAACAGTCCCCCCCCGTCCTTCGTCTTTGTAGGGAGAGATTTTGTCTAATTGAATATCAAAACTACCCCGCTGCAGACGTTGGGATTTTAGGGTGGGGCAAACGCTAAAAAATAAATCTTTCAGGGTTTCAACGGTATCGGTGGGGGCAGCTTCGCTATCTTCTTCACTGAGCAGATCGCGCACCTGTTGATAGGTAAAATGTTGATCCACTTGGATGAGGCTGCGGGTGATTTCGTACTCCACTAGCTCCCCCTTGTCATCGAGGGTGACGAGGATAGAAATAGCGGGGCGCTGTTCTTGCGGTGACAGGGAACAACGACTGGTAACGGCAGCTGGGACTAATGGCAGCACTTTTTCGCCTAAATAGACGGCAGTTCCCCGTTTTTTGGCAACTTTATCCAATAATCCGCCCCGTTCAATGTAACGGACTACATCGCTGATATGAATGGCGACTCGCCAGCGATTTTGGTTGATTTTCTCTAAAGAAAAGGCATTTTCAATGATTGGGGGATAATCCAGGGGGTTGTCATCTTCGATGGTAAAGGTGAAGAGTGGGGTTAAATCTCGCAGTTGTTCTTTTTCGCCACTATCGAAGAAATCCGCTAAATTATCGGCAATTTCAAGGGCTTCCGGCGGAAAATTATGGGGTAGATCGTGTTTACAGGAGACGATATCCGTGTCGGCAGCGGCCTCGGCCGTGGAACCGAGAACGCGAGTAACTTTACCGATGGGAGGCATTTCCCCTAGGGGATAACGGAGGACGGAAACATGAACGAGGTGATCGATGTTTTCTTGGAGGTTTTGACCATTTTCGAGGAGATTAAGGGTAAATTTCAGGCGATCATCCAGGGGAACCGCCACAAACTGCTCATTTTCCTGTTTTACTTGCGCTAGAAGCGAAGGATTAGCTCGTTCGAGAATTAATCTCACCTCTCCCTCCGGGGAACGACGACGGGTCCCCTCGCGGATGATTTTGACTAAAACTCGATCGCCATTCCAAGCGTTACTTAAATGATTTTTCGAGACGTAGATGTCATCAGCATCTTCGCTATCTTGGATAGCAAAGCAAAATTCTTTACTGGAACAGCGCAGCTTTGCTTCTACGATATTTTCCTCGATCACACGACGATAGCGCCCGCGTTCTTTGGCAACCATTCCCAGACGTTCTAAAGCATCGAGAATCACTTGCAATTTTTCGCAGCTTTCGGGATCGTCTTCGCAGCCCAGTTTTTTTTCGAGAAGTTTACCCGTAGCTAATTTATCATCACTAAGATGAGAGAGGAGTGTGGCGATCGAGAAGTCCATCTGACAATAATCCTTACTTACAAGACACTGACGGAATCGTGAATAATTAAGTTTAAATACTTAATAATGAGAAGATTGATTTAAACCATTGACTCCAGAGATTATCTCTATCGGGCTAATTGCGATCGCTGGTGGTGACAGTGAAGGTAAACTGACCAAGCATCGAACACCCGAACCTACCGAAGAGAATTATCGAAGCCTTCGTTAGTATAAGCCAATAGCGAACACCGGTAAACTTTTCGGCGATCGCTAGTCTTTCTGGCAGAAGCTTCAGCCTAGTAGAATCTTGTTACTGTGGGCAAGGCTAATCCTAGAACTGAAAATTTTATCTAACCTTTAATCTTAGCAAGAACTTGCTACATTTTTCCATAATTGCGATAGAGTATTCTAATATAAGTACAAAAGAACTCGAAAAAGTCACCATGCTGCAAAAGTTACGCCAACGTTACCCCCAAGTTGCCCTGATTAGTGAGTTAGTTCAAATCGATCACGGCAAGTATATTGTGAAAGCGATCGTCGAAATTGAGGGAAAAACGGTCGTTACAGGTTTAGCTGCGGCAGATACGGTGGAAATCGCCGAAGATAGAGCCAGAGAACGGGCTTTACTGCTTTTAGAGGCTGAAAGCACCCCCGATCTCCAGCTTGTGGAAAAAATCAGCCCCAATAATATTTCTCTACCAGAAGATTTACCTAAACCCGTCGCTAGTGCCAAAAAATCGACCAAAACGGCTAAAGTCACTGAAATACCTCGTCCTGAAGCTAAAATTGAGCCGGAATTACCCCAAGTTAAGGATATTCCCCCAGCTAAAATTGAGCCGGAATTACCCCCAGTTAAGGATATTCCCCCAGCTAAAATTGAACCGGAATTACCCCCAGTTAAGGATATTCCTTTACCAGAACCAGAGCCTTTATTATTAGAAATGGAAACCGATAATTACTCCTTATTATCAGAATTGCCAGAAGAAGCGAGTTTAACTGAAGAAGAACTCCCGGCACCGGAACCAGTTGTTGTTATTCCCGAAGAAATCGATTATTCAGTTCTTAAAACTAAAATTGATGTGGAGATGAAACGATTAGCTTGGACTACAGAAAAAGGTCGGGAATATCTGATTTCTACCTATGGCAAAAAGTCCCGTTTACTGCTAACTAATGAGGAGTTATTAGAATTCTATAACTACTTATCTAGTATCAGTGCCTAATCACTAAACCTGCTGCATAAATCAAAAATCTTCCGTTAAGTGAGGAGTCAAGAGCCAGTATTCTCCGAGTCAGGAGAAGCAGAAAGAAATAGATTATTTCCTGGCAGTAGAAAAGCGATCTTTTTCTGGAAAAATCCTTAAATTAAGGACTTTAAGAGCAAGTCTGCGATTAAAAACTCACTTTTGCGGGAGATATAATAAAAAAGGAAGCTATTAACTGCCAGTATTTTTTTCCCTATCTCCCTATCTCACTGATAACCGATAACCGATAACCGATAACTGATAACTGATAACTGATAACTGATAACTGAATTAGTTTCTCACCGCTTCTGTTTCCACTTCTTTGGGAACAACAACTGGCACTCCGCTGACTGTTTCGATTTGATAAATAACGCGACTTAATTGGGAAGGACAACAGAGAGGATCCGTGTCTTTATAGCGATTAAAAACCACAATAATTCGATCGCTATTTTGTAAAACAATTCTCTGAGATGCTCCATCAGCGCGGGAATCCATCGGTCGCGGGGAAAGAGTGCCAGCGAATTTACCATCGACAAAAACAAAGTCTTGATAACCCATCGGTCGGCACATTCCATCCACTCCACTCATGGCCGAAATAACGCTAGTTTTACCATAGGTTTGCACGGCTCCGTACAGTAACCATCCTGCTTTATTAAGCGCTTGATCATTGGCAGTAATTGCCGGACGAACCTGTTCACGACACTGGTTATCAATCACGGTTTTAACGGGAGATTTTGGGATAGGTGCCTTGGCTTTATTCCAATTAGTTAACGGTCGATCAAACCAAGCTCGCGGAGTCTCTTTTTCTGGGGTTTGGCTAATAACTTCTAATAGCTTCCATGTTTCCGAATTTTGATTATTAGCTGGATTAGAGACGGTTTCAACGCTAACTTTAATTTGATATAAAAATCCTGGTTTATAATCAAATCCCTCGATACTATTGGCGAACAATCTCCAGTTTTCCTCTGGTTTTTCTCGCATCTGTAAACAGTCTTTGGTTGGGCCTTGGCCACAGGGTTGTTTCCTAGAATTGATATAAATTGTCTTTTCCGTGCGCGTGGTGGTCGGTGCGGGGGTAAAAGTGAGGATTCCTAAACCTTCGGGAGTACGATAAAATAATTGTAAATCGCCTTTAGCTGTCACTTGGAATTGTTCCACTCCTTGCAAGGCAGCGAGATATTGATTTTCTTGTTTCATCTGCGGTTCCGGACAAGCTTTTTTGGTAGTAGCGATCGCTTGGTTGATCTGGAACGTGCCATTATTGACTTGATAGCCGGTATTATACTGGTTGCATCCGGCCGAACCACTGAGGATATTTTTCTGGAAAGCGGCAGTAATTTCCGTTTCTTTGACCAAACTTCCGGCTGTCCAACCCCTTAGTTTCCATCGAGTCCCCTCCAAAGGGGAAGTATTAGCGATCGCTACTTTCCCCGCTAAAGCACAACTTAGGGCAATTGTCAAGAAAATTCCCGTTTTTTTGGCGTTCAAAATTGCTATTCTCCTCGTCAAAGCAACAATTGTATTATGGCGTGGGGTAATCGACTGAGTGGTTAGGATAATTTTTAGGATTTCTCTTTCTGACCATCCCGTGACGGATTAAGAGAGAACAAGTTCCCTCAAACCTTAACCCAGTCAGAAAGTCATCGTTGTCAATAATCACTTTTTGCCCTCAAATGGACAAAAGTTGACCCCGGTCCACCTTAAGCAGTACAATAAAAATCTTGAGTGACCCCTTAAACAAAAAAAACATCATGGCACAAGGACAAGGATTCGGATTCGGTCTCGGTAAGATTAAAGAACTACAAGACGCTTTCCAAAAAGCGCAACAGGTGCAACAAGGGGCTAAAGTTCTGCAAGAAGAACTGGAAACTATGGAAATTCCAGGCGAAAGTGAAAATGGCTTGGTGACAGTCTATCTCAGTGGCAACCAAGAACCCCGGGGTATTGAAATCGACCCTTCTCTCCTCTCCCAAGATCTGGAGATTGTGGCTGGGTCTATTCTAGAAGCCATGAAAGCCGCCTATGATGCCTCCACGGAAACCATGCGCAGCAAAATGGAAGAACTGACCATGGGTTTAAATATCTCCAGTATGTAATCGCTTTTGACCGCAATGGTAAGATGGAAAGTTGGACTAACAAACAAGGAGGTTCAACTTTGCTGACTTTGGGTGTCAATATCGACCATGTGGCCACAATTCGCCAAGCGCGTCAGACCGTGGAACCGGATCCCGTGGCGGCGGCAGTTTTGTCCGAAATCGGTGGTGCTGATGGCATTACCGTTCACTTGCGCGAGGATCGTCGTCATATCCAAGATCGCGATGTGCGGATTCTCCGGCAAACGGTGCGGACTCATCTGAATCTGGAAATGGCCCCGACGGAGGAAATGATCGCCATTGCTCTCGATATTAAACCCGATTATGTCACCCTTGTCCCCGAAAAGCGCCAGGAAGTGACCACGGAAGGGGGGATCGATATGCTGGGCAATTTTGACCGTTTTTGTCGGGTTGTAGAGCACCTGCAATCGGCTAATATCCCCGTTAGTTGGTTTATTGATGCCGATTTTGCCCAAATTCAAGCGGCCGCTAATACGGGGGCGAAATTTATTGAACTCCATACCGGTCAATACGCCGAAGCACAACAGGAGAGCGATTGTCAAGCAGCATTAACAATTCTTAAAGAAGGTTGTGAATACGCTTCCTCTCTGGGTTTGCGGGTGAATGCTGGTCACGGTTTGACCTATTGGAATGTTTATCCCGTCGCCTGTTTGCCCAATATGGAAGAATTGAACATTGGTCACACAATTATCAGTCGTGCGGTTTTGGTCGGGTTGGAACGGGCTGTTAGGGAAATGAAATTGGCTATGCGTGGACAATTGTAAAAGCCATCAGCTATCAGCTAATCTCCCGACTAACGAACAATTACACTGAAAAATTAAAGGAAAGATGATGACAACTTATTATTATTTGGTAGCCAGTCAAAAGTTTTTAGAAGAAGAAGCGATCGAAAAGGAAGTTTTGAAGGAAAGAATCAGGAATTATCAAGAAAAAGGTCAAGAAATTGATTTTTGGTTAATTGCCAATCCAGCTTTTTTAGATACTCCCGCTTTTGCCGATATCAAAAAGAAAACTCCCCAACCGGCAGCGGCGATTGTTTCTCTCAATCAACAGTTTATTACTTGGCTAAAATTGCGTCTAGAATACGTTATTACCGGACAGTTTGAAGCTCCTTCCGATAGTATTCCCGAACCGTTAAAATAGGGCTTGTGGAGGGAAAATTGCTAGTTTTTGTCTGTGGAAGAAAATGCAGACGAAGCAA
Organism: Microcystis sp. M165S2; assembly: GCF_020245885.1. Taxonomy (NCBI): domain Bacteria; kingdom Bacillati; phylum Cyanobacteriota; class Cyanophyceae; order Chroococcales; family Microcystaceae; genus Microcystis; species Microcystis sp. M165S2. The sequence goes on from NZ_JADBTZ010000449.1 coordinate 10,257, forward strand.
TGCTCACCAGCTAACTTTGCCTTTGAGCTTGTTAATTTTTCCCTGACCGATTCCCGATACTCGATCCAAATCTTCTAGGGAAGTAAAGGGTTTTTGTTGCCGGGCTGCGATAATTTTTTCGGCTAATTTGCCACTGATACCGGGTAAACTATCTAGCTCTTCTCGCGTGGCGGTGTTTAAATTAATTAAGCGATCGCTTTTAATTGTTACAGATTGGGGGCAGTTTTTTCTATCCTGTTCGATCCGATTTTTAATAGTTTCCGGCAGTCCTAATTTAGCGGTACGGTAAAGATATTGAAATTCTCGATCAAAATGAGCGGCAACGGTGGGATTATCGATAATAACTAAAGCTTCATCGTTTTGATGGTTAGCAGCTGCTGACCAATTATGAGAACCAGTAATCACAATTTTATCATCGATTAAACCGAATTTATGGTGTAATTTATCTCCCGGGGCTAGATCGGGAACTCCTAGGGTATTAATTGGGTTTTGCCAAGGCTGATTATCTGGTTCATAACGACATTTATTACTGAGAGCAACTCCTAATAAATCTAATCCTTCGCTATAGTATCGGAAGGCAAAACTAGGATCAATTAAAGCTTTAATTTCTATCCCTTTTTGATGTCGTTGGGCGAGAATATTAGCTAGAGGCTGTTCCGTCAGGACAAACAGGGCTAAATTCACGGATTTTTCAGCTTTATTTAAAGTTTCACCGATCAGACCATTGCTAGTAATTGCCCAGGGATAAGTGATAGAATCGGGGGAAAATTTCACCGTCAGACTACTATTACCGATAGTAATTTTTTGCGGTTTTCTCTGGGGTTTATCTGACCCAAATTTAGGACGATCTTCCCTTCCCCACATCAGATTAAATTCTTTTTGAAAAACTCTAGCTAGTTGGGGATTATTAATCACTAATAAGTGATTAGCATTACCGATAGTTTCGGGATTAGAAAAGTCTCCATGAATATCACTTAAGGTATAGTTAGCTGAACTAATTAAAGTAGTGTGATGATCAATAACCATGAATTTATGGTGCATTAAACCGCTACCTTTTGAGCGATCTGCCCTATCATCAATTAGGGGAATACCAGCTTTTTTGAGGATAGTAATTGCATCTCTTTGGGCGATTTCTTCTGTACTTAATTTACCATCTCGATTTAGATCAACTAAGTCAAAAAGGTTTTGATAACGTTCCTGTTCTCGATCGCTTAATTGTTCTTGGTTTTTGGCTAAACTATTAATAGGTTGATTGTAAATATTTTCGAGAATAACCCTAACTTTAATTCCCTGTTGCTGACGAGCAACTAAAGCTTGAGCGATGGCGGGTAAACGTAACTCTTGCACCGCTAGATCGATCGAACTTTTTGCCGAGTTGATATTATCAATAATAACCTGTTCTAAATTATCCCCTGGGCGATTAATTTGGCGATAGGGATCGGTATAATTTGAACCCTGGGCTTGATTATAATTAAAATAGACTTGAACATATTGATCTTGGGGCAAGGGTTGGGGACGATTTTGGATAACATTCAGAGAATGACAGCCACCCAAAAGAAAAACTGTTCCTAACAAAAATCCTAACTGTCCCATAGTCCGAATTTTTTTTAATCTCAATTTATCTATTGCCATTTTTGTCCACATAATTATCATTATTCTAGGATTCAGGAAGGAATTTTTAGCTAAGGAGGTTCTCGGAAATCGGTATGTACTAAATTGATTATAATCAATCCTGATTCTAGATTGAAGACGATGACTTTGTCCTTGATTGCTTAAATCGCTGACCAAAGATGTGACATCTAGTTAGGGAATTTTGTTATAATCTGGGGAACAATAGCACTGTTCTTCTAGATTTGGGTTTTACCATGACTGAACTTTTACCCCAATGCAGTAATCTGGCTGGTAATGTTAACAGTATAATTGAACTATTCAAAGGCGAATCCTCTCTCCGCAATCAACAGGATACCAGCAAGATAGAAATTGCCCTACAAAAAGCCATTTCTCCCAAATTTGAAATCGTTTTTGCCGGTGCTTTTAGTGCCGGTAAATCAATGTTAATCAATGCACTTTTAGAGCGAGAATTGCTGTATAGTGCCGAAGGACACGCAACAGGTACAGAATGTTATATTGAGTACGCAGAAGCTGATGAGGAAAGAGTGGTTTTAACCTTTCTCAGCGAAGTAGAAATTCGTACTTTAGTCGATACCGTTTGTCAAAATCTGCAATTAACCAATCCTAGTAACATTAATTCCCCCGAATACTGTAGTCAGTTAAACCAATACTGTCAAAAAATTATCGAACAGGAAGGGGGTGAAGGCAAATCCGAGCGAGCTAAACAAGCTCAGGGTTTAAAATTATTAATTGAAGGATTTACTCAAAATCGTGAGCGGATCCATACGCTGCATAATGCCACCTATTCCATGGAACAATTTCACTTTTCTAATTTAGCAGAAGCGGCCAGTTTTGCCCGTCGTGGTAGCAATAGCGCGGTCTTAAAACGTCTAGAATATTACTGTCATCATCCTCTCCTTAAAGATGGTAACGTTTTGGTAGATTTGCCCGGTATTGATGCCCCAGTCAAAAAAGATGCCGCCTTAGCCTATCGTAAAATAGAGGATCCTGATACTTCAGCAGTGGTTTGTGTTTTAAAGGCTGCTTCTGCGGGAGAATTAGCCACAGAAGAAACGGAATTACTCGAAAAAATTCGCTCTAATGCTGGTATTCGTGATCGAGTTTTTTATGTTTTTAACCGCATCGATGAAACCTGGTACGCAGCCCAACTAAAACAGCGTTTAGAAAACCTGATTCAAACGCAATTTCGTGATACTTCCCGCCTCTACAAAACCAGCGGACTTTTAGGGTTTTATGGGTATCAGGTGAAAAATCAAACCAATATTAATCAGCGTTATGGTTTAGATTCTATCTTTGCCGAAAGTGTTAAAAATTTAGGAGGAGAAGAAGAAACACCGCAATTTGTCAGCGAGTTTAATAACTATTGTGCCAACTCCGGTAAATTACTGGCAACTCCCTTTAAAGTTTCCATCCACGGTTATGAAACTCCCAATAAAAATTACTTTCGAGTTTTAAGCGAGTGGGGAACTCCTTTACTAGAGCAGTTAATTGCTGATAGTGGTATCGAAGAATTTCGCACGGCAATTACTCGTTATCTCACGGAGGAAAAGCGTCCGCAATTGTTTGCTAATTTAGCCGATGATTTACAATCTCTCTGCATCACTCTCAAAAATCATTATCAAGGGATTTATAGTGATTTAGAAAGTCAACCACGAGAAATTGAGGCGATGAAAGCTCTGGAGTTAAATCACCTCAATCAAGAGTTAAAGGAAGTGGGAGAGAAATTAACTAAACATATCGATGTTTATGTCAATACTGTCGTGGTTAATAGCGATGAAAACTTTGAGGAAGACTTTAAGAAACTGAAAGCGAGAATGGTATCAAGATTGGATGAGTTATTAAATACTTTTTCTGTTAAAAATGCTTACTCGCAAGCGACTTTAACCCATCCTCGGAATGCTACAGCACCTTTATTAGCAGTATTAGTGGAAGCTTTTTATTATCTGTCTAACCAGCTAGAAGATGTGTTAATTGAGGAGTCAAGCAGTTTAATTAGTCGCTTTTGTCAGCGTCTTTTAGATGCGGTAAGACAAGGTGATTATTATCGACAAATTTACCGATTATTAGGCAATGATGGCCACCTAGAAATTCAGCTAAAACAGCTAGAATTGCAGTTAATTAATGCCTTAGTTTCCGAAGCAAAGACCGAGTGCGATCGCTATGTACGAGAAAATCATAATTTTTACAACGAAGGCACTTTTTCGATCTTTCAATTTCGGCAAACTGTGCAACAAACTGCCCAAGGTTATGACTGTGAAAGTATTCTTGCTGCCGAACCTGCTATCCGTCAATTACTTAAGTTAGATTTTGAGCCAAAAGTATCAGCAACAATTCATAAAAACTTCCGCCAAACTGTTAATAATACTCTGAAAAATCAATTGATACCAATGGCAAAAAAACAAGCGGATACTATTCTACAACAGTTCAATCAAGCTCGTTCTTATCTAGAACAAACTTTAGAACAGGAAGCGTCGGAAAAAATTGCTAATAATGCCCGCAAACAGGAAGAAATTCACCAAAAAATTGAGGATTATAACCAAGCGATCAACTCTCTCAATACTTGTTTAACTGCTATGGGTTTACAGAAAAATCATTTACCTGTAATTGGTGAACAAGAATTAGAGATTGTCCCGGAAGTTGTTAATCACTCCAGCAATTAATATGGGGGAGCGGGAAGTGGGAAGCAAGAGGAAACAATCCATTAAGTAGTCGTGCAAAATAAATTTCCCAGTGAAGAAAGGCACTCATGCAAAAGGCAAGAGGCAAGGGGGGGTTAGATATGTGTAATTAATTTGGCTTAGGTACTTAAAAACCGATTTGGTGTCAAAGCAAAAAATTAATTAAAATTAAAACTCATCGGGGGATAAGTGATCGAAGTCTTGTTATTCTTAAACTGGTAGGTTTCGAGATTTTTCTAGGCTCGCAGCTTAACCCGATCAACCGATAACCGATAGAGGGGTGCAGAATGGGAGAATGGTTAGATTTTACCGATGAGGTGGTCACTGTTAATGGCAAAGGTGAGGAAATTAAACGGGAAAAAGTCACTAATCGAGGTTATAAATATTTTTTAAGCAAAAAAACCTTTTTAGAGATGATTTCTATCCCTAGCGGTCAATACCTCATCGGTGCGCCTAAAAGCGAGTTAGGCTGGAAATTGAGTCAAAGTCCCCAATCTCTGGTTAATGTTAAAGCTTTTTGTCTGAGTCGCTACCCAATTACCCAACGACAATGGCGCGAGGTGGCAAAATTAGAACCGGTAAATATTGAACTTAATCCCTATCCGGCCCATTTTGAAGGTTACGATCGCCCCGTAGAACAAATTAACTGGTGGGAAGCGGAGGAATTTTGCGATCGCCTATCCCGTCTCACCGGACTCAATTATCGTTTACCCGCAGAAAAAGAATGGGAATACGCTTGTCGGGGAGGAACATCAACCCCTTTTCACTTTGGCCCGACAATTTCCACTGATTTAGCCAACTATTCCGGGGTGGACTGGGATTATGGGGGGAAAGTGTGCAGTTATGGTCGTTATGGGGAAGGTTCCCTAGGCTGCGATCGCCGAGAAACCACACCGGTAGGAATGTTTGCCGTCGCTAACCCTTTCGGACTCTACGATCTACACGGAAATGTCCGGGAATGGTGTGCAGATTACTGGCGCGATAACTACGAAGCAGCCACAATAGAAGATAGGGACAGACGAGTTTTACGCGGGGGTTCCTGGAATGATGGACCGAACAAATGTCGCTCGGCCTACCGGGTCAAATTTCTGGCTACTGCTGGACTCTATGATATTGGTTTTCGTGTCGTTAGCGATAATTCTCCTTCAATCTGAAAACCGATCACTGATTACCGGTGACAGGGAGGTGAAAAAATTGAAAATAGAACTACCCCAGCAAATAATCAGCGAATTTTGTCAGAAATGGCAGATATCTGAAATGTATTTATTCGGATCGGTTTTGCGGGAAGATTTTCGTCCAGACAGCGATATTGATGTACTGGTCAGTTTCCAAGATAGTGTTTCTTGGGGACTTCTGGAGTTTTCGAGGATGAAACGGGAATTAGAGAATTTATTGGGACGGAAAGTTGATTTGCTAACGAAAAAATCGATCGAGCAGAGTCATAATTGGATTCGTCAACGAGAGATTTTAGAGACAGCGCAAGTGATTTATGTGGCGGGATAAGGCTTTTTTACTAGATATTGTCCGAGCCGGTCAATTAGCTCAACAATTTGCCGATCAACCAGCAAAATTTGCAGGTGTTTGTCAGACAAATTTTGAAAATGTACCGATCCTCGATCGAGAGCTAGAATTGATTTTAGAGACAATAAAGGTAATTTAACCAAATGATTACTAACTTTGACCATAACTATCTTTCCCCGGAAGATTATTTAGCAACGGAGAGAATGGCCAAGGATAAACACGAATACATTCGCGGTCAAACCTACGCCATGGCTGGTGCAAGTAAAGCCCACGGTATGATTATTATCAACTTAGCCACACTTTTAAAAAACCGGCTGCGGGGTAGTGGTTGTCTTGTCTATGCCACAGATATGAAAGTTCGTCTAGAAATAGCTAATAGTTATTTTTATCCCGATCTTGTGGTCACTTGCGACTCGCGAGATAATCGGTCTTTCTCGGAAGATTTTATCCGTTATCCGCGCTTGATTGTAGAAGTATTATCCCCCACTACTGCTGCCTTTGACCGGGGCGATAAATTTGCCGACTATCGTTCCCTTGAAACTTTAGAAGAATACGTTCTTATCAGTCAAGAACGCATCAGTGTAGATTGTTTTCGTCTCAATGATGAAGGATTTTGGGTTCTTTATCCCTACAGCAAAGGAGCAGATATTTATCTAGCTAGTATCGATTTTCACTGTGCGATCGAATCTTTATACGAAGATATAACAGAAATCTGTTAAAAAATCAGATCAGTTTTTTTCTGTTTACTATTTACTTTTTACTTGATTAATGCTTGTCATCCTCTCCGCTATTATTCCAGTGGGTTTTATCATCCTCATCGGTGTGATAGCAGGAAAAATTCTCACTGTTGAAGTGCATTCCCTTTCCCAAATCACGGTGTATATTCTTGCTCCCGCTTTGGTGATTGATGGACTCTATCGCACCACTTTATCCGGCAGCAATATCGGTTTAATTCTCCTAGGTTTTGCTCTTATTTCACTGGTAATGGTGATTGTCGTCGAAATTATCGCCTATTGTCTTAGTCTCGATGCTGATACCCGCAAAAGCCTCATGGCTGCCGCTGTGATGCCCAATAACGGTAATATGGGTTTACCTGTGGCTAGTTTTGCCCTGGGTGCGGCTGGACTGGAAAGAGCGATAATCTATATGATTGGTTCTAGTATTCTTTTATTTGGTATTAGTCCCGCTTATTTGCGAGGAAAAAGCTTTCTTTCCGGATTTCGCTTAGTTTTTCAATTGCCCTTAGTCTGGTCAATTTTTATCGGCATTAGCTTTCAAACTTTCTCTTTTCATCTTCCCCTGCAATTAGATAAAAGTATTAGCTATCTAGGACAAGCGGCAATTCCTTTGGCTTTAATTATCTTAGGTATCCAATTATCTCAGCAAAAATTAGCGATCGGTAAATTAGAATTATTAGCGGCCTGTTTGCGTCTTTTAGTCGCTCCTCTTTTGGCATTTGCGATCGGCAATAGTTTAGGATTAACCGGTATGGATCTAAAAATTCTTATCCTACAAAGTGCCATGCCCACCGCCGTTAATACCGTCATTTTAGTCACAGAATTCGGTGGTTCGGCCGCTTTGATGGCCCGCACAGTTGTGGTCACTACCCTTGCTAGTTTTCTGACTATTCCTTTCTTTCTTTGGTTATTAAAAGTCTATTTAGGGTTTGCTGAATAAAGCTAAAAACCTTACAGGAAAAGGCTTTTAGCTAGATTGAGAGTCGCTCAGGTGCCCCTGAATCTGCTAAAATTACTCAAAACCCTTGCATCTTCTCTCCTTAGTACCAATGTATCGCA
>NZ_JADBTZ010000045.1:0-9332 GCF_020245885.1 Microcystis sp. M165S2
GATACATTGGTACTAAGGAGAGAAGATGCAAGGGTTTTGAGTAATTTTAGCAGATTCAGGGGCACCTGAGCGACTCTCAATCTAGCTAAAAGCCTTTTCCTGTAAGGTTTTTAGCTTTATTCAGCAAACCCTAATTAAGTGCAAGGGATGACAGAGAAAGATTAGTTATCTCTAGACTACCAGCTACTGTTCTGGCGTTCCCTAAAACCAGAGACTTCACCTAACCCGCACTGCTGCCCAATAAAAATAAACTTAACAGGGTGCCACCATTCCAGAGACTATGAACCAACATCGAGGATAATAAATTTTTCGAGCGGGTGTAAACAAAGCCAAGAACACAACCTAGGACGGTTAAAGGCAGCACTTCTGACAAATTTTGGTGAGCAAGGGCGAAAATCAAACTACTAAGAGCGATTGCACCCCAGACGGGTAGATAACGAGTCAAAGAAGCTAGTAAAAAGCCGCGAAAGACAATTTCCTCGAAAAAAGGAGCGGCAAGGGAAGCAGTAAAGGCAAAACAGAGTAAAGCGAAGGTATTCTGGGATTCTAGAGCTAAAGTCAGCAGCGGGTTACTGCCCCCTTGTCCTTGCCAAATTAGTTGATTGAGCAAAGAAACGATAATAACCAGGGGTAAAGCGACAAAATAGCCGGCTAATCCCCAGAGAAACCAAGGACTAAAGAGGTTAAAACGAAACCAATCGGGAGGCAAAGGGCGAAAAGGCTTGATCGCTAGGTATAAAACCGATAAACTGCTCACTGTTAAGGCTAAATAACTAACTACAACGTATATTGCTTTAGCTTCTAGGTTAAATTGTTCGGGATTGAGACTCAAGAAACTCGATAAAATCCCGAAAATTACCGGTAAAACAATTTGTCCGACGAAAAAGAAACCGATAATTATTCCCCACCAGAGGGTTTCTCCTCCCCACTTAGTTTGCCAAGCGAGACTATCATCTAAAAAGAGCAGCGATCGCTGTTGGCGGAGAAGCCACTGCACTAATAAAAAGATCAACAGCACAACACCGATTAAACCGCCGATAAGAGGCAAGAAAGCCAGTAAAATTAGTTTAATTAACCCATTAGCCGCCACTTCACTCTGTTCTTCCTCTAAAGCGAGTAAATCCTCTTGACGATTTTCGAGACTATATAATTTTTCCAGAATGGTATAACGAAACCATCCTTGAAAATTGCGCTCGATTCTCGCTTCAGCATCGGCAGCAATTTGGGGGGGTTCACCGTACAATCCCTCTAACAGCAGCGCATTTTGTAAAACAGCAGGTTTATAGTTCTCAAATTCTGATTTTTCCTTAATATCTTGCCAGATTTGCCGTGCTGAATCCAAGTCACCTTGACTAGCTTGAATGAGACTTAATTTTAGCTCTAAATCTTTTAAGGAATTGATTTCGCGCTCAAGGGATTTTTTTTGTTCGGGATTAACTGCTGATTTTTCTAGTTCGGTGATTGTTTTTTTGGCACTTTTCTGGGCTGATAAATACTGTTCCTCGGCAGTGGTATAAGGATCTTCACCGATCAGGGAAGTTTGAATTAATTTAAGATTAGCAAATTCCTCGCTATTAGGGTCAGCATCGCTGCTTAGAGTGGTGGCTTGTAGATTGAGATTGGTTTGATATAGTTGAATATTCGATTGGATTTGGGGCTGATTAACACTAGAAATTAAAGCTGTGACTACTGGGGTTAAGGCAATAATTGTTAAGACAAAAGCGATCGCTTGTTTGAGACTTTGCCAGGGGAGTTTTTTTGAGAAATTATCGAACATGAAAATAGTTAAGTGGGAGTTAGGGGTTAGGTGATGGGGTGATGGGGGTTGGGTAATAGGTGTTGGGGTTTTAGGGTTTTAGGGTTTTAGGGTTTTAGGGTTTTAGTTGAAATTCCCCTATCCCCCCATTTCCCTATTCCCCCATTTCCCTATCCCTAATCCCTATACCCTAATTATTAACTAACTACTTGAGAAAAAAGCTTTTCGTATTGATCCAAAGTCTTTTCAAAGGCATAATTTTCCTCCGCGTATTGTCGTCCCTGTTCTCCTAGTATAGTTGCTAAATCTGGGTTTTTATATAGCTTTAAAATAGCCGTAGCTAATGCCTCTGGATCTTCAGGAGTAACCACCAAACCACCACCACTACGCTCGATCGCCCTAGCGGCGGTTCCATCGGCGGGAACAGAAGCAATGATAGCACGGCCACTAGCTAATAATACCTGAATTTTGGACGGCATATTAAAGGAAATAACGTTATGTTTTTGCATCACCATACCCACATCGGCAGCTGCTAACATTTCTGGTAATTTTTCCCGGGTTTGAAAGGGCAATAAAAGCACATTACTGGCCCCCTGTTGTTGGCGATACTTTTCTAGGCGATCGAGTGCCTCTTTTTTACCAACAATTACCACTTTAATCTCCGGGATGTCAACTAAGTAAACTGCAGCATCGATCAGGGTTTCTAGGGGTTGAGTTAGGGCAATATTGCCAGAATATAAAACCACAAATTTGCCCTCAAGATGATTTTCTTGGCGAAAATAATTATTGTTTTTCGGCAGAGGTTTAATAAAGCTTACATCCACCCAATTAGGAATTTCAATAATTTTCTGACTCGGCACATTTTTAGTTAGGAGATTTTTGGTAAAACCATCGGCAATAACTGAGATTTTGCTGGCAGTTCGGTAGGCAAATTTTTCGAGACTACTAAAAACCTTAATCATTTTCTCATTAGTTAATAATCCCACATGAACTGCCGCATCGGGCAAAATGTCCTGTAAGTTTAGAATAATCGGCACGCCATATAATTTACTCAATAAAGCGGCGGGAACGCAAACGGGTAATCCGGGGACAGTTAAGAAAATTAGATCGGGTTTTTCACCTTTAAGAGCCTGAAAGAAACTCAAAAAAACAAAGCTCAATTCAAAGAAAATTCGATTTTTTAAACTTCTTTGGGGACGCGCCCAGACGTAGGAACGTTGAATTTTAACACCATTTCGTTCTTCTTCTAGATAGATTTTTCCTCGGTATTCGGGATCGATTTCACTATTAGGATACCAAGGAAAAGCGGTTAAAACCCTGACTTGATGACCTCTTTTAACCAATCCTTCCGCTAATTCTGTCATCAGGGGAGCGATGCCGATCGGTTCGGGGTAATAGTTATAAGAATAGAGCAAAATTCGCATAGGGATGGCAATTTGGTTGGGCGATTCAGTTTCATGATTTTATCAATAGTTACTGGTTTTTTGACAAATCAGATGCGCTTTTGTCAGGGATTGCCCTAGAAAGAGGTTTGGCATCAGGTGAGGATTAGCGGTGAGAGATTCGGAAAAAAAGGGAAATTGGCTAATAAATTAATCCTCAAAACCCCTAACTATTCCCCCTTACCCCTGCCTAAATACTGACCCTTATTTTTCCCTTACCCGGTGGCCGATATCACGACGATAATAGATGCCCTCAAAGTGTATCCTTTTCACCGATTGATAGGCAAGTTCGATCGCCTGATTAAAATTCGACCCCATAGCCGTGACACCCAAGACGCGGCCGCCATCGGTGAAGATATCGCCGTGTTTTAAAACCGTGCCGGCGTGGAAAACGATCGCCCCTGCGGTTTCAGCGGCCTTAATTCCAGTGATCAACCGGCCTTTTTCGTAGTGGTCGGGATAACCGGCAGACGCGGCCACCACACAAACGGCACTACCGGATCGCCATTGTAAAGAGGGGAAATCAGTTAATTTTTGTTGAGCGCAAGCCAGCAGTAGGGGTGCGAGGGGAGTTTCCAGTAGGGGTAAAACCGCTTGGGTTTCGGGATCGCCAAAACGACAGTTAAATTCGAGAACTTTTGGCTCTCCGGCGGGGGAAATCATTAAACCGGCGTAGAGGACTCCCCGATAGTCAATGCCGCGTTTTTGTAGGGTGGCGACGATAGGGGCGAGGATGTCCCGATCCACCGCTTCTATAATAGCGGCGGTGGCTATGGGTGCGGGGGCATAAACTCCCATACCGCCGGTATTTTTGCCGGTATCGCCTTCACCGATGCGCTTGTGATCTTGGGCGGGTAGCAGGGAACGAAAGCTGATCCCATCGGTGAGGGTGAGGATCGACACTTCTTCCCCCTCTAGGAATTCTTCCACCACGACTTTAGTAAAGCCACTGGTAAAAAGATCATCGATCGCTTCTAGGGCTGTATCTACGGTTTCGGCGACAATTACCCCTTTTCCTGCGGCTAATCCGTCAGCTTTCACCACAATTGGCCCTCCTTGCTCTCGGATATAAGTTTTTGCTAATTCTGCATCGGTAAAGGTTTCCGAGGCGGCGGTGATAACTCCTGCTTCGCTCATTAATTCTTTTGCCCAGGATTTGCTCGATTCAATTAAGGCCCCGGTTTGTGTGGGGCCAAAAACGGCAATTTCCTGGCCCAGAAGATGATCGGTAATGCCGAGGGAGAGGGGATATTCTGGCCCGACAACCACCAGATCGACGCAATTTTCTCGGGCAAAGCGGCTAATTTCGGCAAAATCCTCCATTGCTATGGGGATATTTTCACATTGAGGTAAAATTGCCGTTCCCCCATTACCTGGAATACAGAACACTTGTTCTATTTCGGGCGATTGCAGCAGTTTCCAAGCCAAGGCGTGTTCTCGACCACCACTGCCGATAACGATAATTTTCACGGATAAACGCAGCCTAAATGACGATGGTTTAATTATCCCCTAGCTCCGGGTCACCATTGGCTAGAAGTTGAGATTACTTAACTTTTTAATCGATTTGACGGATTCAGGAGGCAGGCTTCGGCCGTGAGATCAGCCGAACGGAGGCAGCAGATTATTTCTATTTAGGGTCTGCTGAAAAAGTTTTTCGGTGGGGGTAGGGTGTGGGGTGTGGGGTGTGGGGTGTAGGGTTTTACCGATTTTCAGGTGGTCAATTACCTAATTTTCGGGGAAAAAGTCCCGGAATTTTCCCCCTGATCACTCCCAGTCGGGTACTTTTTGATTGACAAAAAGTCTAAAAGTCTTACCCAACAAGGTTTTTAGATTTATTCAGCAGACCCTATTTATTCTCCCCATCTCCTCACTTCCCCACTTCCCCACTTCCCCACTTCCCCACTTCCCCACTTCCCCACTTCCCCACTTCCCCACTTCCCACTTCCCACTTCCCCACTTCCCCCCTTCTCCTCTCATAGACAGTCTTAACAAGTAATTTAGATAGCGAACAGCTGATCACTGGATTTGACGGAGACAGGACAAATCAGCTTGGCCGAAATGAATACTAAAAGCTATTTGCAGATTTTCTAGGGATTTAACCAACCAAGGCACTTGATCGCAAGAATAACTCTCGTAGTGGTTAAATAGAATCGAAAAACGTTTATCTAAGTGGGGTTTTGCCTTGGGACAGATCAAAATCAACTTGAGCAATAACCCCACAGTCGGAGTTACCCCCATATTGGTGATCATATCCATAAAAATGTAATGATCGGGTTTTTGCCCGCTTTCCACCACCAGATAATTTAACAGTTGGCTAGAAGTACGCAGCATGAGAAATTCACTCGGTTTTTGTTGATCGCAGTGGGGTAGAGTATTTTGCAGGATATCGTCGAGTTTTTTGTTAAATTGCCCCTTGTCGTAGTCTAAGGAGGTAATCAGATAATCGTAGAGGTCATTTTTAAACTCTTTATAGGTAGGGGTATAAACTGTATTCGCCAGAAAATTTTGCGAAAGAGCCTTATGAGTATAATTTCCTGCTACCGTCCCCAGATAATACTTGAGGGCGCGATTTAGATACTTATCATTGAGCAGGGTGGGATTTTCTACCGGTTGAATGATTCTCCCCGCTTCTTCCCTGATTTTTGGGCTATGGGCCGCCTGAGCCAAACGTACCTGATAGGTGACATAACGAGAGAGATTTACCTCGAAACGCCTCTCGGTTTTCACTTTAATACGTCTAACGGTTTGTCGCTGTTCTCGGGGACTTTCATCACCGAGTAAATAGTAATCATAGAGATAGGGATAACGACTAATCAGGGTTCCCAGGGAAGCGGCGGTTTTTTCGCTGTATTTGCCGCTAATAATTCTCGCCAGACGCTGCAGCCTAACGTAGTCATCCGAGAGGGTAAATTTTTTGACCAGATGGCCCAAATTACTGGGGCTGCTGTAATCTCCTGGACGTGGGGAGGGCAAATTTTCCAATAGCGATACCAATTCCGGAATTGCTGGCTGATGGGTGGGCTGTGTTTGCCATCGATTCACTAAAATATGACAGCAGCGGTTAAAGAAATGATAAAAACGTATTTCGGCATCCTTAGCCTTGACAAGACGCTCTAGGGCTAAATAAATAGGAGCTTCTCGATAGCCCCCACCTTCGATAAACAAACGACAAAAATCCTCGATTAATTGCTCGGGGGAATCGGTCCTGGCGCGGTCGAGCCAATAATCGTATAGTAGCTGTTCTTCCTCTCTTGTTTGTCTTTGTCCAGTGTTTAGACTAGCCATGGTTATTTGATTCAGCCCTCCTAAATCAGTAAGCGGATGGATTTTAGGGCTATGACCATAAAGGGGTCAATTGTGATTAGATAGTAGATGCTCCCTTCTTAGGATACCCCTATTTTGGGTCATTGTACTGATCGAGTCGCTCCATTTTAGCTTGGCAAGTTTGGGAAAATTCCCCTTGGCTTACCCAGCCAAGCTTGCGGACTATGCCCAGATTACTAAAAATTTAGGCAGCATACCCTGCTAATTAAGTTAGCGAAAAGAAACCCCACTTGGATGTGATCTAAGTCACATTTCAACCTAAATCCATCTTCTAGATAATTCGGAATTTACTCCTAAGTATTTTTATTGTCTATGGCCTGTCATTTATCCCTCAATCAACTAGCTCAATTATTGTCCTTACAAGATAATGGTGACATAAGTTTTAGTCCCGATAGTTTAGTATCTGGCATTAATACTGATAGCCGTAGTATTGAGTCAGGACAAGCATTTTTGGCATTAAAAGGTGATAATTTTAATGGTCATGATTTTATCGATATGGCTATCGAAAAAGGAGCGGCGGCATTGATTGTCGATCAGCCAGTTTCGTTAAATTACTCTAAAAATATTCCTGTATTCTTGGTCCAGAATACCCTAGAAACCTATCAGCAATTAGCCCATTGGTGGCGGAATCAATTTACTATACCCGTAATTGCTATTACAGGATCGGTGGGGAAAACCACCACTAAAGAATTAATCGCCTCGGTATTAGCAACCCAGGGAAAGGTACATAAAACCCTGGCTAATTATAACAATGAGATCGGAGTGCCGAAAACTCTCCTCGAACTGGATGAAACTCACGATAGTGCCGTAATCGAGATGGGAATGCGGGGAAGGGGAGAAATTGCCCTGCTCGCTCAAATCGCCCGACCGACGATCGCAGTGATTACTAATGTGGGAACCGCTCACATCGGTCGCTTAGGCTCGGAATCAGCGATCGCAGAGGCCAAATGCGAGTTATTGGCCGAGTCCCCTTCTAGTAGTATAGCGGTTCTTAACTACGATCACCCTTTACTTACCGAAACAGCTAAACGGGTATGGCAGGGGGAAACAATTACCTATGGCTTCTCTGGCGGCGATATAGTCGGTAAATTACTGGATTTAACTACTTTACGAGTAAATGGACTAGATTTTAACTTACCTTTATCCGGTCGTCATCATGCTTTAAATTTTATGGCGGCCTTGGCCGTAGCGAAAATTTTAGGCATCGATTGGACTTCTTTGCAACAGGGAATTAAAGTTAATTTACCCAGTGGTCGGGCTAAACGTTACCAATTAGAGCCAGATATCCTACTCCTCGATGAAACCTATAACGCCGGTCTAGAATCAATGTTAGCGGCCTTGGATTTACTGAAAGCTACCCCCGGTCAGCGTCATATTGCTGTTTTAGGCACGATGAAGGAGTTAGGGCTTTTTTCGGAGCAATTACATCGCCAAGTCGGTGAGAGGGTGCAAAAACTAGGCATAGATCGCTTGTTTGTCTTGGTAGATGACCCGGAAGCTAAGTTTATTGCTGAGGCTGCTACTGGGGTCGATTGCGAATGTTTTCAAACTCACGCAGATTTAATTAATCGTTTAAAGGAAGTGATCGATTTCGGCGATCGCATTTTATGCAAAGCTTCCCATTCCGTCGGTTTAAATTGCGTGGTGGAGGAGTTAATCAGTGATATTGGGGGTTAGGGAATAGGTGTTAGAGAAGAGAGCATTTTTTAGCAAGAATAGCCGATTAAAAACTGTTTTTTCAGCGATTTTAGTCCTAGTTTTCTTTTTTTCGGCCACTCAAGTCTCTTTTGCCGAAGCATCGAGACGACTGGAGACTTATCTCCCAGATCTCAGTGGTTTAGCTTGGGTGGAAGGAGATGTTTTTCTAGGGGTTCACGATGCCAAAAATAAGGGCAAAAATAGTGATCCATCTCAAGCAAGGCTGAGTCTTTTACAGCTACCTACCCAGGAAAAACCGCTATTATGGCAGGTTTTAAGGGTAGATTGGCCAAAACCAGAGGGATTGAGTAACGATCTCGAAAGTATTACTTCTATCCCAGAAACTAATTTATTTTTGTTGGCTGAAAGTGGCGAGAAAAAACCTTTTCAAAGACTATTTTTACTAGCATATAACCAGCAAAAAGTCAAGATAGTTGAGCAAATAAATTGGTCAATTCCAGTGGAAAATGTAGAGGCGATCGCTGTTAGTCGGCAGGGCGATCGTTATCTATTTATCTACGCAGAACGGGCCGATAGTCAAGAGAGTACAAAGATTCGCTGGACGGATATCTCGTTCAATCCCTTAAAATTCGGGGAATTTCAGTCGGTAACTTTTCGGAGTCCTTTTGGTAGTGGTAAAAATATTCGCCCCATCTCTGATTTAGCCGTAGATAAGCAAGGTAATATCTACATAGCTTCCGCTTACGATCCAGATAGTGCGGGAGTGTTTAGAAGTGCTGTTTACCGTATTGGTCAAGTTAAAGCTGATAATAGCCTAATTATTGCCCCTAATCCCCAAAAAATTGCAGAAATAGACGGCTCCAAAGTGGAAGCGGTGACCACCAGAGAATCTCCTAGAGGT
The DNA here is from genome assembly GCF_020245885.1 of Microcystis sp. M165S2. NCBI lineage: Bacteria > Bacillati > Cyanobacteriota > Cyanophyceae > Chroococcales > Microcystaceae > Microcystis > Microcystis sp. M165S2. Next base: position 9,083 of record NZ_JADBTZ010000045.1, read on the forward strand.
AAAATAGAAGTCTTTATCGGTACAGATGACGAGAATTATGGCGGTTTTCTGCGACCTTTGCTTTTAGATAATTAGGGTTTGCTGAATAAATCTAAAAACCTTGTTGGATAAGGTTTTTAGACTTTTTTTCCCTCAAAAAGTGCCGACCCTTGGAGTGATTGGGGGGAAAATTCAGGGACTTTTTCCCTGAAAATTAGGTAATTGACCACCTGAAAATGGGTAAAACCCCAACCCCCAACCCCCAACCCCC
>NZ_JADBTZ010000450.1:0-12566 GCF_020245885.1 Microcystis sp. M165S2
ACCCCCAACCCCCAACCCCCAACCCCCAACCCCCACCGAAAAACTTTTTCAGCAGACCTTAATTAAACTGAGTGTTGGATATTCTAGTACAAATGTCCGAACTGCCTTTCCCTGCCCCCAGGAAAAACTTTTTCAGCCAGCCCTATCTAAAATATCCAATAATTCTAGGGGATGATCAATGAGATGATCGGGGTTAAATTGAGTGAGAATTTGAGGGGAATTAAAGCCCCAAGCGACGGCCACCACTTGCACTCGACTTTTTTGGGCAGCAGTAATATCTCTAGTTTCATCGCCGACATAAATCATTTCATCGGGACAGAATTTATTTTGTCGGATCAGGCGATCGATAATTTTGTGTTTGCCGAATAAAGGCGTTCCCGAATAGATAAAATCAAATAAACTTAAGAGTTGATTATTTGCTAAAAAGATGGTGACGTTTTCTTTGGTATTAGAAGTTATTATTCCTAATCTATAGCCTCTTTCTTTAAGAGTGGCGAGGCAGTGATGCCAGCCATGGAAAGGTTTCAGACATTCAATTTGTTTATTTAATTCCCGTTTAACTCGATAGAGTAAAAAAGGGATTTTAACGGGGGAAACTTGGGATTGTTTAATAATTTCTTGGGAACTAAGGTTTTTTAGTCTGGCCAAATCTTCCTTGTTGATGGGTTGATAACCGAAATTTTTAGCCAAACGATTGACAATCTCCACGAAAGTATCGTGGGTATCGGCGATAGTACCATCAAAATCGAACACTACTACTTTAATTGTCATCTTGTACGGGGTGAGGGGAATGAGCTAAATTAGCTTGGGCATTACGTCGCCACTGCTGGGGTTTGATTCGACGCAGGGCTGACGAGATGAAACGACGATCCCACTCCTCTATAGTTAGATTAGCTAATTCATCCAACCTTGGCGAGAGGTTTTCGGGACGAGGTTGAAAATCCTCCACGTCGGTAACTTGGGCAAAACGTTGATTCCAAGGACAGACATCTTGACAGATATCGCAGCCAGCTACCCAACCTTGTAAATTCTTGGCAATTTCTGTAGGCAAAGTTACAGCACGATTTTCGATGGTATGGTATGCAATACAGCGATTAGCATCCACCACATAGGGACTAACTATTGCTTGGGTCGGACAAGCGCTTAAACAACGGCTACAGGTGCCACAATGGTCACTATGGGGTTGATCCGGTTCTAAAGGTAAATTAGTTAATATTTCTGCTAAAAACACCCAACTGCCGTAATTGCGGGTAATTAAATTACCATTCTTGGCAATCCAGCCGATCCCTGCTCTTTGCGCCCAAACTTTATCCTGTACCGGTCCTGTATCCACATAGTAACGGGTTTGAATTTGCTCCCCCTGACTTTCTAACCATTGACTGAGGGCTTTTAATTTTTTACTTAATACTTTGTGATAATCCCGTCCCCAAGCATAACGGGAAATTTTGCCATGGTTTTGCTCTTGACTGTGTTGCTGGGGGGTGTAGTAGTTAAGGGCGAGACCAATTAGCGATCGCACTTCTGGCCAAAGAGTTTTGATATCCTGTCGTTTCGGGTTAGTCATCCAATCCATATCAGCGTGATAACCCCGCTCTAACCAGCTTTTTAGATGGGATACCGCCGAGTCTTGGCTGTCCACAGAGGCAATACCGACCCCATGGAAGCCCAACTCTAGCGCTTTTTCTTTGATTTGTGTTTCTGTCACCATAGAAATATCTTAAGTCAAGTATTTGTAACAATTATTGGCAATTCTAAATTTTTTGTTACATAATCGGCTGGTAAAGAGATAAGACTGACTGGTACTTGGGTAGTACAATTAGAGTAAGAATTAAAACAAATAACCATGGCTCAACCGATTACCATCGAAGATATCTATAAACTTTTTGAGAAAACTAACGAAAAGTTTGAACAATCACGCCAAGAATATGATCGTCGGGCTGCTGAAGCCGATCGCCGGGCCGCTGAATACGATCGCCGGGCTGCTGAAGCCAAGGCTGAAGCCGATCGCCAGGCGGCTGAAGCCGATCGCCGTTTAGCCAAACTAGAGAAAACAGTGGCTAATACCAGTCGTGCTGTGGATAGTTTAACCACTCGCTGGGGAAGATTTGTCGAGGAATTAGTCGAACCTGCTGTTATTGGTTTATTTCGCCGCAAGGGTATCGATGTTAAAGAAACCTACAGTCGTGCCAGGGTAAAACGGCAAGGAATAGCCATGGAGATTGATATTTTAGCCGTCGATGAAACCGAGGTAGTTTTAGTAGAATGTAAGTCTCGTTTATCGAAAGATGATGTCAATGAGTTTTTAGAAAAATTAAGTCGATTTAAAGAAGCATTTCCCCATTATAAAAACTATCAAGCTTATGGTGCAGTGGCAGGAATAGAAATAGACGAAGGAGTAGATCGTTATGCCTATAAACAAGGTTTATTTGTGATTAAACCATCGGGAGAAACGGTAGAAATCATTAATGATTCTGGTTTCGAGCCTAAATTATGGTAGGAGAAAGATGCTCTCGTCACCGGGCAAAGTATTGGCAGCAGGTCTAATTTTTCAAACCTAGCACTAGACTAACTTATGGATATAATGCACGATTAGTATTCATATTTTGATTCAGTAACCTCTTGCATAATTAATTTTTGAGGATTCAAAAACGGTAAAAATAAGGATTAAATGGCATAAAATCTGTGAATAGACCATGTAATTGATTGTTATTCATTCTTAATTCTCCTGACGACCGACGACCGGCTCCTAACCCCAACAACAATTTTTGATTTTTACAAGAGGTCTAGTAACGGGGAGCATCTGACCTTTGTAACTCCTAAATTAAGTTTTATGTCAAGCTATTTTGAAAGCCTTACCAGAAGCAAGTTTTAGAGACAAGCGTAATTACTCACTTGCATAAATGAGATGCTCCCTAGTAATAGTAACGTCTTGTCCTAAAATTGCCAATAGCCAGTTTCAATGCACAAGAGCCTGATGGCTAAAAACTGGCTCCAGTTTTTGCCCGGGATAGCACAGCTTGATCGCAGTGGAGCGTAAAATGAGATAATGCTAACTTTGAGAGTCAGAGAGACTATGAGTGAATTCGACTACGATTTAATTATTATCGGTGCTGGAGTTGGTGGCCACGGGGCAGCCCTACACGCAGTCAAATGTGGGCTAAAAACAGCTATTATCGAAGCCAAAGATATGGGAGGAACCTGTGTCAATCGCGGTTGTATTCCTTCTAAAGCTTTACTGGCAGCCTCGGGACGAGTGCGCGAATTGGCCGATAGTGACCATCTGAAAAGTTTAGGTATTGCCATCGGTGGCGTTAATTTTGACCGTCCGACAATTGCTAATCATGCTAACAACCTTGTCAGTAAAATTAGAGGCGATCTCACTAATAGTCTTAAACGTCTCAAGGTTGATACTATCCACGGTTGGGGAAAAATCGCCGGTCCGCAAAAAGTTAGCGTCATCGGGGATAGTGGCGAAAAAATCTACACCGCTAAGGATATTATGCTCTGTCCAGGGTCGGTTCCCTTTGTCCCACCGGGGATCGAGATCGATCATAAAACGGTTTTTACCAGCGATGAGGCCGTTAGATTGGAAACTTTACCCAAGTGGATTGCAATTATCGGTAGTGGTTATATCGGTCTGGAATTTTCGGATATATACACCGCTTTGGGTTGTGAAGTGACGATGATCGAAGCTTTAGATAGTCTCATGCCAGGATTTGACCCAGAAATCTCGAAAATCGCTGAAAGAGTTCTGATTAAACCTAGAGACATCGAGACCTATGTGGGAGTTTTGGCAAAAAGTATTAAACCGGGGAATCCTGTGGCCATTGAACTGGTGGACGCAAAAAGCAAAGAAGCGATCGAAATTTTAGAAGTAGATGCTTGTTTAGTCGCTACAGGAAGAATCCCAGCGACAAAGAATCTCGGATTGGAATTTGTTGGGGTAGAACTGGATAAACGCGGTTTTATTGCCGTTAATGACAAAATGCAGGTAATTCAGGACGGTGAACCGGTTCCCCATCTCTGGGCTGTGGGCGATGCTACGGGTAAAATGATGTTAGCTCACGCTGCTTCGGGTCAAGGGGTAATAGCCATTGAAAATATCTGTAATCGCCCAAAAACCATCGATTATCGCAGTATTCCCGCCGCCGCTTTTACCCACCCCGAAATTAGTTATGTGGGTTTAACGGAACCGCAAGCAGAAGTTTTGGCACAGGAAGAAGGGTACAAGGTCGCTTCTGTCAAGACCTATTTTAAGGGAAATTCTAAAGCTTTAGCGGAAGGAGAAACGGAAGGCATCGCTAAAGTCGTTTATCGTCAGGATACGGGCGAATTACTCGGTGTTCATATCATCGGTATCCACGCATCGGATTTAATTCAAGAAGCGGCCAATGCGATCGCTGAACGCCAATCCGTCCATGAACTCGCTTTCCGCATCCACACCCATCCGACTCTCTCAGAAGTCCTCGACGAAGCCTATAAACGCGCTGAAGTGGTGGTATAGATGGGGATAGGGGATAGGGGATAGGGGATAGGGGAATTCAACCCCCAACACCCAACACCCAACACCCTAAAACCCAACACCCAACACCTTTTTTACTTTTTACTTTAAAGATTATGTTTGGATTAGGTTGGCCAGAAATAGTAATTATTGCTGTAGTTGTTGTCCTGATATTTGGACCGAAAAAAATACCCGAATTTGGGGCAGCTTTCGGGAAAACTTTACGGGGATTTAAAGAAGAAATCAATAAAGATGATCAAGAAATTGAAGACAGTGATGAGAAGATGAGATAGATTTCGATTTCGGCTGTATGAAACTGCGCTAATACACTTGCCATAATTTGCCGAAAAAACCCTTACCGACAAAGCGATTCAGTTATCAGATTTGAGTTTTTACCGGACAGTCTTATCAGTTATCAGATTTGAGTTATCAGATTTGAGTTATCAGATTTGAGTTATCAGATTTGAGTTATCAGATTTGAGTTATCAGATTTGAGTTTTTAGTGGACATTCTTATCAGTAATCAGTTCACTGATTACTGATTACTGATTACTGATTACTGATTACTGATTACTGATTACTGTTTACTGATTACTGATTACTGATTACTGATTACTGAATATCTGCTTCTCCTCCCACGACCACATCGCGGATACGGAGACTGGGGCCACCGCAGCCAACCGGTAAACCACTTTGACCTCCTTTTCCGCAGCCTCCCGACTCATCCCAGTAGAAATCATCACCAATTGCCTCAATATTGGCTAGAGTTTTAAAGACATTACCGGAGAGAGTCACATCTTTAACGGGTTCAGCAATTTCTCCATCGCGAATCATCCAAGCTTCCCCGGCGCTAAAAGTGAACATTTCGCCGTTAGTCATGCCTCCCTGCCAATTTTGGGCATAAACTCCCGTTTTTATCCCCGAAAATAACTCTTTAACGGCAGTGGTTCCCCGTTCAATCCAAGTGTTGGTCATGCGGACAATGGGCGGATAATGATAATTGAGACAACGGGCGTTACCGGTCGGTTTTTCGCCTAATTTGCCCGCCGTTTCCCGCGAATGCAGTCTTCCCACCAAAACCCCGTCTTTAATTAACTGAGTCGTCGTTGCGGGGGTTCCCTCATCGTCATAAAAATAACTGCCCCGATGACCTTCCGGATAGGCCCCGTCAAAGATTTGCAGGTTATCCGGCCCGAAACGTTTGCCCATACTCATCACTTCCAAAAGGTCAGGATTTTCGTATAACATATCTGCCTCTGACAGGTGGCCAAAAGCCTCATGGACGAACAGACCGGTTAAAATGGGATCGATGACGACGGTGTAGGTATCGCCCTTGACAGGGGGCAAAACTAGGGCTTGTACGGCACGTTTAGCCGACCCTTGCACCTGTTCTTCTAAATTGACCAGATCCTCGAAAGCTTTTCGGGATCCCGTGGTTTCCCGGCCTGTTTGTACACTGTCCCCATCCCTAGCGGTGGCCGAAAAACGCATTTCTAAGTCCGACCATTTTTGTTCGATTAAAGTCCCGTCAGAAGTGGCTAAAAGAATATGTTGACTGCTATCGCTGTAACGGACGGAAGTGGTGGCAATACTGGGATGGTGTTGACGCAGTAAGTTATTATAGCGATCGCAGAGGGCTTTTTTATCAGCTAATGGCACTAAACGCGGGTCTGTTCCCGTTAAAGGTAATTCACAGGAGATAATTACAGGTTCTACCGGAGCAATCAGGGTTTCTTCTTCCCCAATTAAACGGGCAGCAGCGATCGCATCTTCTAATCGTTCCTGTAAACTGGATAATTGATTAAAGCTGGCAAATCCCCAACCTCCTTGATAACAAGCGCGTACCTGACCACCGATAGCAATACCTTCGCTGAGGGTTTCCACTCGTTCGGAACGCAGTAGAATATTCGTCCCCCGCGCTTCTTCCAGACGAATTGTCAGGAAATCGACGCGGTTTTTATAACGGTTAATCAGTTCACTAATCAGGTTTTTATAATCGTTTAGAGTATCGGTCATAGGAATTATGAATTATGAATTATGAATTATGAATTGGGAAGTGGGGTGATGGGGTAGTGGGGTAGTGGGGTGATGGGGTAGTGGGGTAGTGGGGTAGTGGGGCATTTGGCTGAAATTTCCCTAAACCCCTATATCCCTAAACCCCTATATCCCTAAATGCCCTTTCTAACTGATAACTGATCACTGATAACTGAAAATTAGGCGAGATAATCCTGTAAAGCTTTCACCTCTAAAGGTTGGGATTGCAGAGATTTTAAGGCTGCTACTGTCGCTTTTGCCCCGGCGATAGTGGTGATAATTGGTAACTTATAATCGAGGGCAGTGCGGCGAATTTGTCGGCCATCGTTTTGGGATTCTTCACCACTGGGAGTATTGACAATAAACTGAATCCAGTCATTTTTGATCCAATCGATAACGTGGGGGCGGCCTTCGTGAATCTTTAGCACTAAATCGATATTTTCGCAACCGTTTTCTAACAAAACTTCACGAGTTCCCGAAGTGGCGACGACGCGAAAACCGAGGGATTGCAGATCCTTAACCACGGGAACCATGGGGGTTTTATCGCGATCGTTCATCGAGACAAAAACCGTCCCACTGGTGGCTAAAATCACGCCGGCGGCCATTTCTGCTTTAGCGAAAGCTTTGCCAAAATCGCTGTCAATCCCCATTACTTCGCCTGTAGAACGCATTTCTGGTCCCAGGAGAGTATCAGCACCGGGGAACTTCTGGAAGGGTAAAACCGCTTCTTTCACGGCAATATGACGGGGAATTGCTTCGCTGGTGATGCCCAATTCTGCTAGGGTTTTGCCCGACATGACGAGGGAGGCAACTTTTGCTAAAGGAACTCCCGTTGCTTTGGAAACGTAGGGAACAGTACGACTAGCGCGGGGATTCGCTTCTAAGATATAAACTGTCTCCCCCTGTACCGCATACTGGATATTCATCAAACCGATTACTTTTAAAGCTTTCGCTAGTTCCACCGTCCATTGTCGAATTGTGGTTAAAACTGAGTCGGTCAGGGACGTATGGGGGATAGAACAAGCAGAATCGCCCGAATGTACGCCCGCTTGTTCGATATGTTCCATTAATCCCCCGATAACTACTGTTCCCGTGGCATCTGAGAGGGCATCCACATCCACTTCGATGGCATTTTCGAGGAATTTATCGATTAAAATCGGGTGATCCGGTTCTATCTGTACCGCATACTTCATATAGCGTTCCAATTCGCTATCGGAATAGACGATTTCCATTGCCCGACCGCCCAAAACATAGGACGGACGTACTACCACAGGATAACCGATGCGTTTAGCCACTGCTTGGGATTCTTGGAAACTGCGGGCAATACCGTTGGGGGGTTGTCGGATATCTAATTCTCGGAGGATTTTTTCAAACCGTTCCCGATCTTCGGCAGTATCGATCGAATCGGGTGAAGTTCCCCAAATTTTGGTATTTACGGGACAATTAGGCGATTCTAGATATCTTTGCAGGGGAAGGGCTAGTTTTAAGGGAGTTTGCCCACCGAATTGAATAATTAAACCCTCTGGTTGTTCCGCTTCGATAATATTTAAGACATCCTCTTTGGTCAGGGGTTCAAAGTAAAGGCGATCGCTGGTATCGTAATCGGTGGAGACAGTTTCCGGGTTAGAGTTGACCATAATCGTCTCAAAACCGGCTTGACTGAGGGAAAAAGCGGCATGACAACAACAGTAGTCAAATTCTATCCCTTGGCCGATGCGATTGGGACCCCCACCGAGGATCATGACTTTGCGTTTATCGGAGGGTAAAACTTCCGATTCTACCTGTTCGTAGGTGGAATAATAGTAGGGTGTCAGAGCCTCAAATTCTGCCGCGCAGGTATCCACCATTTTATAAACAGGAACAATACCTAAACCCTTGCGATAACTTCTCACTTCGTCCTCGCTGCTGTTGCTGGCGAAGGCGATTTGGCGATCGCTAAAGCCCTGTTGTTTAATGGCGAATAAGTCCTCTTTGCTAAGACTTTTCAGGGGAGTTCGTTTGAGAAACTTCTCGGTTTCCATCAAATCGGCCAATTTATCGAGGAACCAGGGATCAATCCCGGTTAGTTCGTGGATTTCCTCCCCATTCATGCCCAATTTAAAAGCATGATAGATACTATAAACTCGTTCGGGGTTAGGTGTCCGTAAACCAGCCCGGACTTCCGAGAGAGGGGGGAGAGTTTCGACTTTATCGCAACCAAAGCCAAAACGTCCCGTTTCTAGGGATCGAAGTGCTTTTTGAAAGGATTCTTGGAAAGTTCGACCGATAGCCATAGCTTCCCCGACGGATTTCATCTGGGTAGTTAGAATCGGTTGGGAGCCGGGGAATTTCTCGAAGGCAAAGCGGGGAATTTTGGTGACGACGTAATCGATAGTTGGTTCAAAGGAAGCGGGGGTTTTTTTGGTGATATCGTTGGGAATTTCGTCTAAAGTGTAGCCTACTGCTAGTTTAGCGGCAAATTTAGCGATCGGGAATCCCGTGGCTTTCGATGCCAGGGCCGAAGAACGCGATACCCGGGGATTCATCTCAATCACGATTACGTCGCCGTTAGTGGGATTAACGGAGAATTGGATGTTCGAGCCGCCGGTTTCTACGCCAATTTCCCGAATAATTGCCTTAGAATAGTCCCGGAGGCGTTGGTATTCTTTATCGGTCAGGGTTTGGGCGGGCGCAACCGTAATCGAGTCGCCGGTATGGACCCCCATCGGGTCAAAGTTTTCGATCGAACAGATGATCACCACGTTATCGGCTAGATCGCGCATTACCTCTAATTCGTATTCTTTCCAGCCAATTAGGGATTTTTCGACGAGAATTTGCGATGTAGGCGAACAATCTAGACCATACTGGGCCATCGGTTCAAATTCTTCTTGGTTATAGGCAATACCGCCCCCCGTTCCGCCTAAAGTGAAGGCCGGCCGGATAATGAGAGGATAGGAACCGATCTGATGGGCGATCGCTTTTGCTTCTTCTAAATTGTTGGCAATCCCCGAAGGACAGACGGGAACATCGATTTTCTCCATTGCTTTTTTGAATAGTTCTCTATCTTCGGCTTTTTCAATAGCGGGGAGTTTTGCCCCGATCAGTTCCACGTTATATTTTTCTAAAACGCCGCTTTTGGCCAAGGCTACGGCGGTATTTAGGGCAGTTTGACCGCCCATAGTCGGTAGAATCGCATCAGGGCGTTCTTTAGCGATAATTTTCTCGACAATTTCCGGCAGAATTGGTTCAATGTAGGTGCGATCGGCCATTTCTGGATCGGTCATGATCGAGGCGGGGTTAGAATTGACTAAAATTACCTCATAACCTTCTTCTCGTAGGGCTTTACAGGCTTGAGTTCCCGAATAGTCGAATTCACAGGCTTGTCCGATGACAATCGGGCCAGCGCCCAAGATTAGGATTTTCTGTAAGTCATCACGGCGTGGCATAGGCTTAGGGTTGCTTGACTATAAACCCCAATCATTGTATATGTTGTCACTCCTCTATTCCCTAAAGCTTTATTTAGGTTTAATGACCTTATTCTAGCTGTCAGCCTTGAATCAGTGATCGGTGATCAGATCTGAGCCTTGCACTAGCGACTGTTCACTATCTCCCCGCTCCCCAACACCCAACCGATCACCGAATAGGTACTGATACTATTTGGGAACGATTGTCAAACAATTGTAAAACTTCGTTATATTTAAGGAACGTTTGAGAGACTAAGGAGCATCGGAGTTGTGGCTTTATACGCAGATTTGCATCGGCATTTAGGGGGATCGGTAGTACCGAGAATTCTCTGGCGCTACTTTCACAGACATGAGCGGGATTTAGCGGCCAAATTCCCGGAATACCAAGCTTTTGAGGAATTTTACACCCGTGAACGTAATAGTTTAGATGAGTACTTAGAATTACATACCCTAGTCGAAAGTGTTCAAACCGCCCAAACTTTGCCCTATTTTATCTATCGTCTGATTCGCGGCGCTTACATCTTCGAGAATCTTGCCTATTTAGAATTGCGCTATACTCCCTACTATCGCACCGACGAACATTTGAACCAAACAGAGCGAATCGAGCAAATGCGATCGATTGTCGAGATCGTCGGTCAAGCCTCGAAAATGAGCGAATATCCGATTATTACCAGTCAAATTCTCTGTATGCACTCGCGACTTCCCTCCGAAGTCAACAAAGCGATCGTTGATCTGGCCCTAGAGATGAAAGAATACGTCTGTGCGATCGATATTGCCGGGGGTGATTCCTACTACCAAACTCGACTAGAGGAATTTGCTGGTTTATACAGTTATGCCCGGGAAGAGGGTTTAAATACCACCGGCCATCTTTACGAAACAAAGGACGGTTGTTATCCCCAATTACTGCCCTATCTGCAAAGAATCGGTCACGGTATTCAAATTCCCCTACAATATCCGGAACTGCTGCCGGAAGTTGCCCGTCGTCATCAATGTTTAGAAGTCTGTCCCACCACCTATTTAAAAACTGGCACCCTCAAAAGTTTATCCCAGTTAAAGATAGTCTTCGATCGCTGTTTTGAAGCGGGGGTTGATATTGCTATCTGTACCGATAATGCCGGTTTACACAATGTCCGGCTGCCCTTCGAGTACGAGAATTTACTCACCCTAGATGTGATCGATTTCCGACAATTACAAGCTTGTCAAGATGCGGCTTTTCGCCATGCTTTTGCCTGGCCCTATAGTCAAAAACCCGCCTCACTTTTAACCGGTTTGTTATCAGTGGATAATCCCAAATTACCAGTTTATCAGTAACAAAATTAACTTTAGTTCGGGTTAAGCAACTTCTTTACCGCTCCCGAACTATAGCGTTTCTCGTCCCTCCTGCATCTGGTTTGGGGAATTCTACTGAATCTTGAATAAACTTAACCCAAAGAGAGTATAGGTACACAGAGAACCAAGACCGAACATCAGGGAACGAGCGATCGGGATATTAGTGATATAAAAAAGGGAAAATAAAAGCCGGAGGATCACGAAAGCGATCGCACAGTTAGCGGCCAGGGATGAGGAGACTCCTGTAACGTAGGCCATGAGAGCGGCAGCACTATAGATCATAAAGGTTTCAAAACCATTTTGATGGGCCCAAGTTGCTCGTTTAGCGTAGTCTGGGAGTTGGTCGAACATTGCCCGGGGAGCGGAGGTATCGTAACCCACCTTAGCTCGAGCGTAACCGACCAGCAGAAAAGGTAGATAGACAGAGATAGCGGCAGCCACTATCGAATAGAGAAGAATGGCACTGACGGAGAGATTCATTGCGGAATTTAGTCAAAATAAAATAGGGTAACTAGCTTGCGTTGATCTTCCGCTTCCGCGCAGGTTTGCAAAAGGGTCTGACTGTCGTGGAAAGCAAAACAGATTAACTGTTGACAACGATTGATAATCTCGCGATTACAGAGGCTGCTGGCTTCCCCTAGAGATAGATGGTCATTTTCGGGACATTCCACCAGATGGATAACCTGCTGGAGTTGTTCTTGGGATTCCAGGGGCTGGCGATCGAGACTTTGGGGTAAGATCACGGTTAACAGATTAGGATCTGCCCGCATTGCCCCCTTAATGACGGCGGAATTGGTTCCCGTCGCCCCGGAGGTCATAATCCGATTGCCCGCCAGCACGAGGGCATAGGCCATCATTTCGATCAATTGCTGGTGCGTGATGGGAACGTGACGGGAACCCAATAAAGCGACGCGCTTAGAACCGGTCTGCTGAATGGCGGCTAGTTCTTGAGCTAGAGTGTCTAGGGTGTTAGTGGTATCTACAGATTGACTCAAAGACTTTTACTGCAAATTCGGACTGATTAACCGTACGTTATTGTAGCATCGAATTGTCATGATCGGAAATTTGGACAGAAAACCCCAGCTACCGATCGAGGTGTTCTTTCTGTGGTGGTCCCCTTTGACATCCTCACCGCCGTAAACGGACGGTGATTCCCAAACCTCACGATTTGGGTTTCTGCTTCTTTCCCTTGCGGGGTTCCGCACCTGCCTTAACAGAGTAAATCTGTTCTGGTCTTATGGTCGCTCTACAGACTGACAC
>NZ_JADBTZ010000451.1:0-20009 GCF_020245885.1 Microcystis sp. M165S2
TCAATTGTCTATCTTTTGGTATTAACCTATTTGTGCCTTAAGTGTCTCCCTGTATAGATTTCAGCTACTTTTAGGCGTAGGCACTCTCATCGAATTTTATTTTAAGTTAATTATTTGCATAACAATTACCGAAGAGCCGTAACTTCTGGGATAATGTCTAGGGCTGTCATGACTTTTTCCCGGTATTTTAGAGTTAATTAATTATAGCTTTTTCTCACTACTTTAGAGATGGTGCTGGGGGATTTTTGCCCCTAACTTAATCCTACACCCTTGACCGATCGCCTTCGGCACTTTATCCTAGCGCCATCGGCAAATATGTTAAAACTTCTATACAATAGCGCCAATAAGCCCGATAACAACGATGACTGAAACCCTAATTCAACCCGCAACCCTAGTAGAACTCTTACGTTACCGCGCCACGACACAACCGGACGGTCATGCCTACACTTTTCTTATCGATGGTAAAAAAGAAACCCCACCTTTAACCTACAGTGAACTCGATCGCCAAGCAAGAGCGATTGCGGCCTATTTGCAAAAATACCAGGCCCAAGGAGAACGCGCCCTATTACTGTATCCTCAAAGTTTAGAAGTAGTGGCCGCTTTTTGTGGTTGTCTCTACGCGGGAGTGATTGCCATTCCCGTCCCCCCACCGGAATCGGGACGACTTAAGCGCACTTTGCCCCGTTTGCGGGCAATTGTCAAGGATGCTAATGCCACCTTTGCCCTAGTTACCGAAAGTATTCTGACTCTTATTGAAGGTGTGAAGGAAGAATTTCCAGAATTCGACCAAATGAAATGGATTACCACCGAAAGTATTGATATTTCCCTCGCGGATCAATGGCAAGATCCCCAGGTGGATAAATCGGCGCTTGCTTATCTGCAATATACCTCCGGTTCGACTAATATCCCCAAAGGGGTGATGTTAAGTCATTTTAACCTGATGCACCATTGCGGTTACTTGCAAAAAGCTTGTGGTTACGAACCGGATAGCGTTACCCTAACTTGGATGCCCTATTTCCACGATTACGGGTTAGTCGAAGGTATCACCGTCCCCCTCTACAACGGGACACCCTGCTATCTCATGTCTCCCTTTGCTTTTATTAAGCGTCCGATGCAGTGGTTAAAAAATATTACTAAGTACAAAGTTACTCATAGTCAAGCCCCCAACTTCGCCTATGATCTTTGTACTCGCAGGATTAAAGCTGCCGATTTAGCGGAATTAGACCTGAGCAGTTGGCAGGCCGCGGGAAATGCCGCCGAACCGATTAATCCGAAGGTAATGGCCAAATTTGTCGATACTTTTGCAGATTACGGCTTTTCTTGGTCAACTTTCGCCCCTGCCTACGGATTAGCTGAATATACCCTCTTGATTTCCAATAAACCCAAGGGAACCACCCCAATTATCACCGCTTTGGATACAACCGCCTACGAACGCGGTAAAATTGTCCCTGTAGGTTCCGATCGAACCACTGGAGTTAGATACGTCCCCAGTTGTGGTCGTCGCGTCTGTGATACCCGTATAGCTATCGTTAATCCCGATACTTTCACCCTTTGTGCAGCCGATGAAGTGGGCGAAATTTGGGCCAGTGACCCCAGTATGGCCGCTGGATATTGGCAACGGGAAGACGCAACTAAAGAGACTTTTCAAGCTTATCTTGCCGATACAGGAGAAGGACCGTTTTTACGCACCGGAGATTTAGGTTTTCTTCTCGATGGGGAATTACATATCACGGGACGGATTAAGGATTTAATTATTGTCCGTGGCAGTAATCATTATCCCCAAGATTTAGAATGGTCAGTACAGCATCTTAATGAGGTTTTTCGTCCCGATTATGGCGCGGCTTTTTCCATTGAAGATAACGGTGAGGAACAGTTAGTTATTGTCCAGGAATTAGAACGTCGCAGCGGGGCATTAGATACGGCCAAATTAGTTGCCGATATCCGTCAAGAAATCGCCGAAGAACACGAAATTATGACCCATGCCATTGTTTTGGCTAAATCGGGGACAATTCTTAAAACTGCCAGTGGCAAAATTCAACGCCGCGCTATTAAACAGAATTTTCTCAATGGTAATATGAGTATTATCGATGCTTGGTCAGAAAATCCTCAGTTAGTTAGTAAATTTGATCGCTCTAATTCTGAAACAGAAGCATAGTTTTTCGGGTGGGCATTGCTCACCCGATCGAGGATAACTAATCGTGTTAGGATTAAAGTTAGGTATTAAAGGTAAGGAGAAAGTGATGTTAACTCAACTGATGGTCAAGCCCTCTTCTTGGATTGAAAAAGGAATTAAGCTATCGCCAGTAAGGGAAAATTATCTCTTTAAATTCACCGAGGAATTGCAGTGTCGATTGGAGGAACTACGGGAACTAGAAAAAAATTCCCAACTTAATTCTCAAGAGACCGCAGAATTAGCTGGTATTTTAGAGTTAAACGAGATTTTCACGCTCTTAAATGCGCGAATAGTTGCTGAATCTAAATGATTACTATCACAACTCGATTACAAGTCCGAGCAAGAGCCAACTATCTGTGTGAATACTGTCATTCTTCAGAAGAAATTAGTGCCGCATTATTTGAAGTAGATCACATTCAGCCCAAATCTTTAGGAGGTAAAGATGAATTAGCAAACTTAGCTTTAGCTTGCCAAAGATGTAACAGATATCGCTACAATTTTATCAAGGCAATTGATCCGAAAACAGAACAAGAAGTAGAAATATTCAATCCGCGCCAACAGCATTGGCAAGAACATTTTATCTGGACACCAGATGCTTTAAAAATAGTGGGACTTACTCCCATCGCTAGGGCAACTATTGAACGTTTGGACTTAAATGATGACAATCATAATGAAGGTTTTATCGTTAAAGTTCGTCGATTATGGAGCCGGGGAGGTTGGCATCCACCCAGCACCGATAAAAAACAGGAATAATAGCTTATTGTTATCTAGGTAAATGAGCTTCAATTAAGTTTTTTCTAGAGGTCAAAATGATTGTTACTCAACAGGAATTATCTAGATTTCCAAAATATTTAAATGATCAGGACTCCAGGAATATAATACTAAATCCCCAATTTTTTTTGAACAGTCAATATATACTTATTTGCTTAAATTGTGGGGAAAGTTAGAAATTAATAGGCAAATAATCCCGATATTAATAAAGACATCAGCCAGATTAAAAACAGGAAAATTAATCAATCGAAAATCGAGAAAATCCACCACATAACCAAACAAAAAGCGATCGATACCATTGCCGAAAGCCCCTGCTAAAATAAAACCGTAGGCCAATTGTTCCCAACGATTTAAATGCGGTCCAAAGTAAGCAAAAGCCATTAATCCCAAACTAACTAATAAGGATAGCCATTTTAGCCAACCAACACCGCCCCGAAAAGCACTAAAAGCCGCCCCAGTATTAATCACATAGGTAAAATGAAAAACCCCCGGAATAATCGGGAAAGTATCACCAATTTGCTCAAAACTCTGCACGGTTATATACTTAGTTACTTGGTCTAAAATTAGACCAATCACCGCCACTATCCAAAACCAGCGATTCTTTTTTAACATTGGCTGTGGCATCAATAAAATAATAATTTACGGAAGAAAAAGGCAATAATTACCACCACACAAATTACTACTAACTGCCCTAAAAATGGCCAGACTGAATAATTCATAAATAGGGTGGGCAAACTATCGGGAAAGGTGATTTGACTGGCTTGGGGCTGAAAAATCGACAATCCCAGCATATATAATAAACCGCACAGATGAATCACTAACAAACCGGCAAAAGCACTTAAAGCCAGGGTTTCTATCTTGGCGCGCCAGCGAAAAGCCAGCCAACCACACAGCCATGCCCCCGGCATAAAGCCTAAAATATAGCCAAAACTGGCTTCTTTCAGATAACCCATTCCCCCACCCTGGGCAAACACGGGCAACCAAGTTAAACCGAGAAAAATATAGGCCACCTGGGCAAGAAGCCCGGCATTTTTGCCCCCCAGACAGCCCGTTAACAATACTGCCCCAATTTGGTAAGTTATGCCTAGTTTTTGCGAGGATAGACCCGTAGCCGACCAACTAGCTAGGCTTACTGGAACAAATGTACTAAAAATTGTCAGCAACAAACCAATCAAAGCCCAGAGTAACTCATTGGGAACTGATACGGAAGCGCGCCGCGGCGGAGATTCTCGTCCTCGACGTGATTTAGGTTGCCTGTTGGGGTTGGTATTCACCGGGGATGGGGGCTTCTCCTCCTATTAAACTAAGATCAGCCAACATCGCCTGATCCTGTTGGGGGGGTTGTCCTAGAGTGGTCAAATAATGCCCAATTAGCATAGCATTAATTCCCGATTTTAGCCCCAGATTTTGCAATTCTCCCATCACCGCCTCTCGTCCCCCGGCATAACGGAGGATTTGTTGGGGTAAAATAAACCGGAAAATAGCGATCGCTTTTAAGGCAGTAAAGGGGTCCAGTTTGGGTAAATGACCTAGAGGGGTGCCACTTCTGGGGTTTAATAGGTTAATCGGCACTGATTCCACCTCTAATTCCGCTAGGGAAAAAGCTAAATCGATCCTGTCCTGCCAACTTTCGCCCATACCGATAATTCCGCCCGTACAAGCTTGAATTCCCGCCGCTTTCAGGTTTTTTACCGTTTCTACCCGATCCTGCCAACTGTGGGTGGAGACCACGTTAGGATAAAAATTCTCGGCAGCCTCCAGATTGTGATTATAACGGGTAACTCCGGCTTCTTTTAGGGCCTGCGCTTGGGCAAGGGTTAATTCTCCCAGAGCGCAACAGGGTTTAATCTTGGCCGTTTCGATGATTTCTTGAACTGTGGCCAGTATTTCCTCGAATTCCTTCGATTTGGGGCTATTGTACTTTAATCCCCGTCCTTGACTAACTAAACAGAAGCGTTTGGCCCCCGCGTCGGCTGCCGCTTTCGCATGGCTGACGATTTCCTCGCGACTTTTTAAACCGTAGATAGGCGAATCTTGACCGGGATGGTGGACGGATTGGGAACAAAAACTACAATTTTCCGAACAACTTCCCGATTTTATGTTGATAATGCTACATAAATCCACCGTATTACCACAACAGGCCTGACGAATGCGATCGGCAGCCTCACATAAGCTGAAAATATTTTCCTGACCTTCGATCGCAGTTAAAGCTAAGGCCTCTTGCTGACTGAGTCGATCGCCGGCGATAATCTGATTAGCCCTAGTCTGTAACCAGTTTTTTAAGGCTTCTCCCTCCACGGGGATAGATTGAGTAGCGGTGTGTGTAGAGACTTGTACCACGTCGTTTATGCTCTGACTAAGTTAGGCTCATCTTATCATTATTCAGTTACCGAGGAAAGATTAATAAAAAAATTTAGAAAAAAATACCCTTTTGTGCTAGACTACCCGCAAAAGTTATATTGTCTCCCATTTTATGAAAGTTATTCCGACGGAAATTCCTGATGTTTTAATCATTGAACCGCAAGTTTACGGAGACGATCGAGGTTTTTTCTTGGAGAGTTTTAATCAGAAAGATTTTCGAGAAAAAGCTGGTGTTAATACCACTTTTGTCCAGGATAATCACTCTATGTCCTTAAAAAATGTCCTGCGAGGATTGCACTATCAAATCCCCAATCCCCAGGGTAAACTGGTGCGAGTAGTGAGCGGTAGTGTTTTTGATGTGGCAGTGGATGCGCGTAAAAGTTCTCCCACTTTTGGGCAATGGGTAGGCTGTGTTTTAAGTGCGGAAAATAAACGTATTTTCTGGGTTCCCGAAGGTTTTGCCCATGGTTTTCTAGTCCTCTCCGACCGAGCCGAATTTCTCTACAAAACCACTAATTATTATTATCCCCAATACGAAAAAACCATTGCCTGGAATGATGCCGATTTGGGGATTGACTGGCCTCTAGAGACCCCCCCAATTCTCTCCCCTAAAGACCAAGCTGGACAACCCTTTAAATCCGTGGAAGTTTTCCCCTAAAGACAATGAAAAAAGTTTTACTAATTGGTGCTAAAGGTCAAGTAGGACAAGAGTTACAATTAACTTTACAATCCTTGGGCGAAGTTATTAGTATCGGTCGAGAAGAACTAGATTTAACTAACTCGGAAAAAATCGGCCAGTTAATTAGGGAAATTCACCCCGATTATCTGGTTAATGCCGCCGCTTATACAGCAGTAGATAAGGCAGAAAGTGAACCAGAATTAGCCTATTCTATCAATGCTAAAGCCCCGAAAATCATGGCGGAATCTGCCGAGAAAATTAAAGCTAAATTTCTCCATATTTCCACCGATTATGTGTTTGATGGTCGAAAAAATACCCCCTATCTAGAAACCGATCTAACTAATCCTTTAGGGGTTTATGGACAATCAAAGTTAAGGGGAGAAGAGGAGATTAAGACTGTTAATTCTCAGGCAATTATCCTGCGGACTGCTTGGGTTTACGGCAGTTATGGCAAAAGTAATTTTGTCAAAACCATGCTGAGATTAGGTAAAGAAAGAGAGGAGTTAAAAGTAGTTGTTGATCAGGTGGGAAGTCCCACTTGGGCAAAAGATATCGCCGCGGCAATTACTCACCTTTTAATTAATGCCGATAATCCCGCAGGAATCTATAATTTTACTAATAGCGGTGTCGCCAGCTGGTTTGATTTAACTAAAGCGATTTTTGAGGAGGCAAAAATAAGCGGTATTCCCTTAAAAATTCAGAGAGTAATTCCCATTACTACTGCTGAATATCCTACCCCGGCGGCGCGTCCGGCCTACTCGGTTCTTTCCGGTCAAAAAATCTCGCAACAATTGGGTTATATTCCTTCCTATTGGCGGGATTCTCTCAAAGCTATGCTCAACCAACTATTTAATCTTTAAAACTATGAAAGCACTAATTTTATCCGGTGGTAAAGGTACGAGGTTACGTCCCCTAACTTATACTGGGGCAAAACAGTTAGTTCCCGTTGCCAATAAACCGATTTTATGGTATGGAATCGAGTCAATTGTCGCCGCAGGAATTACCGATATTGGCATTATTATCAGTCCCGAAACCGGGGAAGAAATTCGTCAGACCACGGGCAATGGTGAACAGTTTGGGGCTAAGATAACTTATATTCGCCAAGATCAACCAGCTGGATTAGCTCACGCGGTTAAAACTGCCCAATCTTTCCTAGCAGATTCCCCCTTTATTATGTACTTGGGTGATAACCTAATCGAGGATGATTTATCGCCCTTTTTAGACTCTTTCCAAAAACAGTCCCTTGCTGCTTTAATTCTCCTGCGAAAAGTATCTAATCCTAGTGCTTTTGGGGTGGCAAAAGTAGATGAAACCGGCAAAGTTTTATACTTAGTCGAAAAACCGAAAGACCCCCCCTCAAATTTAGCTTTGGTAGGGATTTATTTTTTTGCCCCCACCATTCATCAAGCGATCGCATCTATTCAACCTTCGGCCCGGGGTGAGTTAGAAATTACCGACGCTATCCAAGAATTAATCAATCAAAATAAAGCAGTAGAAGCGAATAAACTGCTGGGTTGGTGGTTAGATACGGGGAAAAAAGATGATTTATTAGAAGCCAATCGGATTATCCTTGATACCAGTCTAGAAATCGCTTTGCAGGGAGAAATTGATGCTAATAGTCAGGTGATCGGACGGGTACAAATTGGTCAGGGTAGTAAAATTATTAATAGTACCATTCGCGGTCCTGTCATTATTGGAGAAAATTGTCACATTGAGAATTGTTTTATCGGTCCCTATAGTAGTGTGGCTAATGGAGTAAAATTAATCGATGCCGACATAGAACACAGTGTTATTCTCAAAGATGCCACGATTATTGGCATTCATCAGCGCATAGTTGATAGTGTTATCGGACGACGGGCAAAATTAGAAATCGCTCCCCAACGTCCAAAAGCTTTACGCTTTATGATCGGGGATGATTCCCATGTAGAATTAGTGTAGTTATCGGGGATTAACTGCCCCTTTAATTAATACCGGAAGATCGAGAATTTCCCTAGCTAATTCGGCGGCAGTTTCCCAGTTTTTCTGGCAAAGATTGACATTTTCAGGAGAAAAAAGCCGCCCTAACTATGCTATAATGACAAGGCTGACCTATTTTACCGTTCTAGAACTATGACGCAACAGTATCGCATTACCCTACTACCAGGCGATGGCATCGGGCCGGAAATCCTCGCTGTCACCGTAGAGATACTGAAAGTCATCGGTAAAAAATTTGACCTCCAGTTTGACTTCCAAACCGCTTTAATTGGAGGGGCAGCCATTGATGAAACCGGCAGTCCCCTCCCCGAAGCAACCCTGAGCGCCTGTAAAAATAGTGATGCTGTTCTCTTGGCCGCTATCGGGGGTTATAAATGGGATAATTTGCCCCGGCAGCAAAGGCCAGAAACGGGATTATTAGGCTTAAGATCTGGCTTAGGTCTTTTTGCTAATTTGCGTCCTGCCACCATTTTTCCGCAATTAATCGACGCTTCTAGTCTCAAACGGGAGATTATCGAGGGAGTGGATATCATGGTGGTCCGGGAATTGACCGGGGGTATCTACTTCGGTCAACCGAAGGGGATTTTTGAGACAGAAACGGGAGAAAAACGTGGTTTAAATAGCATGGTTTACTCGGAGTCGGAGGTGGACCGCATCGCTAAGGTAGCCTTTGAAATTGCCCAAAAACGCGGCCATAAACTCTGTTCCGTCGATAAAGCTAATGTTCTTGATGTTTCCCAACTTTGGCGCGACCGGGTGACGAAAATGGCCGCTAATTATCCCGATGTGGAACTTTCCCATCTCTACGTCGATAACGCAGCCATGCAGTTAGTCCGGGCCCCCAAACAATTTGATACTATCGTCACGGGCAATTTATTCGGTGATATTCTCTCCGATGAAGCGGCCATGTTAACCGGTAGTATCGGAATGTTACCCTCCGCTAGTCTAGGGACTGCTGGAGTGGGAGTTTTTGAACCCGTCCACGGTTCGGCCCCGGATATCGCCGGCCAAGATAAAGCCAATCCGATCGCCCAGATTCTCAGTGCTGCTATGATGTTAAAATATGGGCTAAATCAGCCTTTAGCGGCAGCAGCCCTGGAAAAAGCCG
Organism: Microcystis sp. M165S2; assembly: GCF_020245885.1. NCBI lineage: Bacteria > Bacillati > Cyanobacteriota > Cyanophyceae > Chroococcales > Microcystaceae > Microcystis > Microcystis sp. M165S2. Next base: position 9,067 of record NZ_JADBTZ010000451.1, read on the forward strand.
TAGAAAAAGTCTTAGAGTTTGGTTATCGTACCGGAGATATTTTCTCGGAAGGTATGACCTTAGTGGGATGCCAAGCTATGGGCCAGGCCATCCTGAAAGTTTTAGAATCCTAACAAAAGTGGCATAATCGGAAATCGTCGTATAACATTGATTTAATAAATATGTCAATTTAATCGTGGGGAGACGACTTATATGGTAGCCCTATCCCAGAACACAGAACAACAGCGTGTCGATATGGAAATCCCAATTTTATTAGATCCTACTGTCTTACGGGCGGCCAGACGCATTTATCGCATCTACTGTACCCTCAATAGCAGAGTTAGTAAACGTCCTTTCGGTGTCGCTATTAACCGCGACAATCATCGGGGCCAATTGATTTTTAACAATAAACCGATTCTTCTCCCCGGAGAATGTTTCGTCCCGATTAAGCAAATCGAATCGGAAGCCTATTAATTTTTGTGAAGATTTGCCCTGAATATCTTGCCAAACGTCAGCTAATACCCACTGGCGTAATTTTTTTGTCTAATATAGAAAGATGTTCGAGAATAATCTTAACTCTACCCTAATCCAAGACCTCGATCGCCTAGAAAATCGTCTTCGGGAAATTCCCCTCGAACCGGGAGTGTACTTCCTGCGCGACCAAAATGGCGAAATTCTCTACATCGGTAAATCCAAAAAACTCCGGTCTAGAGTCCGTTCCTATTTTCGTCCCAGTCAACCCCTCAGTCCCCGCATTGCTTTGATGGTACGACAGGTGACAGAAATTGAATTTATCGTCACCGACACAGAAGCAGAATCTTTGGCCCTAGAAGCTAATCTAATTAAACAACATCAGCCCCATTTTAATACTCTCCTCAAGGACGATAAAAAATATCCATACATTTGTATTACTTGGTCGGAAACCTACCCGCGCATTTTTATTACCCGCAAACGGAGCATAAATAACCAAAAAGACCGTTATTATGGTCCCTACGTCGATACCAGGCTGCTGCGCCACACTTTACACCTAATTAAACACACTTTTCCCCTGCGTCAACGTCCCCAACCTCTTTTTAAAGACCGTCCCTGTTTAAATTATGATATCGGTCGTTGTCCGGGGGTTTGTCAAAAATTAATTAGTCCCCAAGATTATCGAGAAACCTTGCAGAAAGTGGCGATGATTTTTCAGGGAAGGACGGGAGAATTATTAGACAAATTAGCGACAAAGATGCTCGCAGCGTCGGAAAACCTAGATTTTGAACAAGCGGCCACGATTAGGGATCAAATTCGCGGATTACAGGCTCTTAATACCGATCAAAAAGTCTCTTTACCCGATGATACCGTATCCCGGGACGCGATCGCTTTAGCTAAAGACGAGCAGCATTGTTGCATACAATTATTTCAAGTGCGTTCTGGTCGTTTGGTGGCACGTTTGGGATTTTTTGCCGATAGTCAGTCCGCAAACGAGGGAGAAATCCTGCAAAAAGTCCTGGAAGAACATTATTTATCGGTGGAAGGGGTGGAAATTCCCAGCGAAATCCTGTTACCCTGCGAATTACCGGAAGGTGAGGTGTTAGCGGGGTGGTTAAGGGAAAAAAAAGGTCGCAAAGTCGAGTTAACTGTACCCCAACGGCAAAGTAAAGCGGATTTATTAGCTATGGTCGAGAAAAACGCTCTTTATGAGTTAGAAAAGACGAAAAGAAGCGCCGACCGAGATTTGCAGTCTTTACAGGATTTAGCGGTAATTCTCGATTTACCGGCACTACCCCACCGCATCGAGGGTTATGATATTTCTCATATTCAGGGTTCTAATGCAGTCGCGTCGTCAGTGGTGTTTATCGATGGGGTGGCCGCTAATCAACATTATCGTCACTATAAAATCAAAAATCCCGAGGTTAAAATCGGCCATTCCGATGATTTTGCCAGTTTAGCAGAAGTAATTCGGCGGCGTTTCCGTCGTTATGCCGAAAATCCCGATAATATTGCCGAAAGTGATGATTTTCCCGATTTGGTCATGATTGATGGGGGAAAAGGACAATTATCAGCAGTGGTGACAGTTTTAGGGGAGATGAATTTATTAGAACAGGTAAAAGTTGTTAGTTTAGCTAAACAGAGAGAGGAGATTTTTTTACCCGGGGAATCCTCTCCTTTAGAGACAGATAAGGAACAACCCGGAGTGCAATTATTGCGTCGAGTCAGGGATGAAGCGCATCGCTTTGCTGTTAGCTTTCATCGACAACAAAGAATGCAAAAAAGTCGCCGTTCCCGTCTGGATGAGATACCGGGGTTAGGTTTTAAGCGACAAAAAGATTTATTAGCTCATTTTCATTCTCTGGATTATATTCGCGAAGCTTCCCTAGAACAATTGCAACAGGTGACAGGAATTGGGGAACAATTAGCTAAGGAAATTTATAATTATTTTCATCCTAGGTAGGGTTTGCTGAAAAAGTCCTTTAGTGGGGACAGGGAACCAGGGAACAGTAGCAATTATTGTAGGTTGGGTTGACGCAAGGAAACCCAACAAAGAATAACCCTTGGGGTGGTTGGGTTTCGCTTTTTCAATCGAATTGAGCCATTTTCGACCCCGTATTGTTTCGCTCAACCCAACCTACGAGGCTTCATCTTCAGGAAAAACGCCGTAACTTGGAATATAACTGAATCTGCTAGGATGCTATCACAGAATAGAAGACTACATCTATTAATTGCTGAGGCAGAACTAAGTTTAACCGCTCTTTTTTAACTACTTCTATCCCTTTCAGGAAAAAAAATTCAGCACTTTCAGTTTACCATAGTCAAAGTGTACTTTCTAGGCCGATGACTTTGACTAAAACCCCCGTGAGCAGAAACCGTCGTTTTTCCCCGCGCAATCTCTTTGAGACTTGCATGGCCCTATTGGTGTTATGTAATTATATTCTGGTTATTTTCGATTTAACCTATGTTCCCCTGCGAGATTTTTGGTTACAGGGACGCTTGCAAATAACTTTATTAAGATTTAATGAACCAATAAAACTCGGACCGATTGCCTTTCAAGAATTACAAATACCTCCCGATAAACCCCTAGAAATTCCCTTTGTTAAAGGAATCGCTAAGTATGATGTGGTGAAAGGGATTAAACCCTATCGCAGTACCAGTGAATATTTAGATACGGTTAATAAACTTAATGAACTAATTAATCAAAAGCTTTTTAACCCAGAGTTTAATCTGCAAGAATATCGCCAAGAGATCGAGAAGATTTTAGACAATTTACGCCAAAAAAGTGTCAATATGGTCGATAATAATCCCTTTGCCTCGGCGGAGAAAACTGGGACCTTAGAGAAGATTAAAAATAAAATGCGCTTGCGGGTTTTTAAAACAGAAAATGTTTCCGCAAAAGCAGCCTTTCAGAAGTTTTGGACTTGGGATTATCTCAGTCAAAATGACTGGGAAAAAGAGTTGGATTTTTTCAATCAAGAAATTCAACCTTTAATAGAAACTAATTATTTTCGTCCCCTAGGAGAAGATGGAAGACCGATAGATAACTTTGAGGCGATCGATTTTTTATTTGGTACCATCTTTTTCTGGGAATTTATGCTGAGAACTTGGTGGATTGCTCGCACTCATAAAGGTCTGCGTTGGCGCGAGGCTATGTTATGGCGATGGTACGATATTTTTCTGTTTATTCCTATCTGGAGATGGTTGCGATTTATTCCTACCGTTATTCGCCTAGATCAAGTTAAAATTATTAACTTAAGACTGATTAAAGAACAGGCAGTTAAAGGCCTAGTTGCGCTAATTTCTAAAGATGTTACTGAGATAATTGTCCTGAGAATCATTAATAAAATTCAGGAATATATTCGACGGGGACAAGTGGAGAAATTTCTTGATAGCTCTCTCAATGGCGGCTATAATAATCTCAATGATACTAATGAAGTTATCGAAATTTTTCGGTTAGTAGTTAATAGTACTGTTGACAAGGTTTTACCGCAAGTTAAACCAGAAGCGGAAGCTTTAATTAAATACAATATCGAGAAAATTCTCAGTCAAACTCCCGCTTATCAAAGCTTATTGCGATTACCCGGCATGAAAGGTTTAAAAACTGACTTGAGCAATCGTCTATCTAGTCAATTGTATCAATCTTTTGTTAACATAGCGGAAAAGATTACCCAGGAAGACGAAGTTTTTGAGCGTTTAGTTCAGCAATTAGTCCAGCGTTTCGGGCAATCTCTCGCTGGGGAATTACAATCCCGTCACAGTTTAGAAAGAATCGAGATGTTATTAATTATCTTCCTAGAAGAAGTCAAATTAAACTATGTACAAGAATTCTCGGATGAAGACTTAGAAACTATCCTTGAACAAACTCGCTTACTCAACTCTAAAAGTACAGAAATTCCCCCAGTAGAAACTATGAATCCTCGTCGTCTTCCCTAAAAATTAAGTAGCTGGTTATAATTAAATTAAAAATGGATTTTAGGTTCGATCCCCCCTGCCCCCCTTGATAAGGGGGGTGCCGATAGGCGGGGGGATATCCCCTTAATCCCCCCTTGATAAGGGGGGTGTCTGATAATTTTTAATGCCTGCCTACTTAGTGATCATTGATCAGGTAATCTTGCTTGATCTTTTGATCACTTTTGTACTAAAATATGTGCTGAAAACCCGATTACTAAATTAACCTAATTATCTACTGCCATGTTAACAAAAATTATTCTTGGTTTACTTTGGTTGTGCTTCGGATTATACGCTTTTTTACTAGCACCACCCGATCAACCAGATACAATAAATTTAATTATCAATCTTTCCACTGGCAAATGGCAAGATATCAACCCGTTAATTATCGCTCTTTTTAACCTGATGGGAGTTTGGCCACTTATCTACACTAGCCTTTTAATTATCGATGGTCGTGACCAAAAAATCATCGCTTGGCCCTTTGCTTTTGCCTCCTTTGCTGTGGGTGCTTTCGCTATTTTACCCTATCTAACTCTCCGTCAACCCAACAGCAATTTTACCGGTAAAAAAAATCTGGTCATTAAACTTTTAGACTCACCTTGGTTGGGAGTAATTGCCCTAATTACTGCGGCAATTTTAATCGCTTACGGATTAATTAACGGCAATTGGTCTGATTTTTGGCATCAGTGGCAAACTAGCCGTTTTATTCATGTTATGAGTTTAGATTTCTGTCTTTTAACCCTATTATGTCCAATTTTGCTGCAAGATGATCTAACCCGACGGGGATTAAAAAATCCTTTGCTGTTGCCGGTAATTTCCCTATTGCCTCTAATCGGTCCAGCAATTTATTTAATTATTCGTCCTCGCTTAGGGGAGAATTAGGGGTAAGGGGAAACTCAGCCTAGTTATCAGTTGTTTTTTAACTATTTCTTGACAAGAGAAGTTCATATTTAACAGAAATTATGCTGAGGTTCCCCTAAAATACGAACAAAGAGATTAATGTCCAGATTAGAAGGAGTGTTTAACCTTGTTAGAGAGTCAAAAACCACCTCGGATTTACTGCTTTCAAGCTGATTATCTTGCCTCCCAACAATTTAACCCCCAAGAGATTCCCGCTTGGTTATCCTTAGAGGTAAACTGGCAGGGTTATAGAATTCACACCCTACCCTGGGTAGCAGACGTAGCTAGGGTATTAGGATTATTAGCGATCGAAGATACCCCCCAGGGGTGGCAGGATTATTTAGAAAGCTTGGGATTAGCCAAAATTAGGTTAATGGACAGCGAGGAGTTTTTTGAGGATAAATCTTTATCGGGATGTTAAAAATGCCCTATAATTGGCAATTTAGTGATGATTCTACCGGTCAATTTATGCCCTATAAACTACTCTTCGTCTGTTTAGGAAATATCTGTCGTTCTCCCGCTGCCGAGAACATCATGAATTATCTGATTGAACAAGAAGGATTAAGCAATAAAATCCTCTGTGATTCTGCGGGGACTGCCGGTTATCATATCGGTTCTCCTCCTGATTCTCGCATGAATACGGCGGCCAAAAAACGCGGTATTCCTCTGCAAGGGACAGCTAGACAATTTACCCGCGAGGATTTCGAGAATTTTGATCTAATCTTAGCCATGGATAAAGCCAATTATCAAGATATTTTATCCCTAGATTTCACAGTAAAATATCAAGAAAAGGTCAAGTTAATGTGTGACTATGCCCGTTATCACCCAGAAAAAGAAGTTCCCGATCCCTACTACGGTGGTCGTGAAGGTTTTGACCGCGTAATCGAGCTACTTTTAGACTCCTGTGGCAGTCTTTTGGAGGACGTAAAAAGCAAAATTTAAGTTTTTTCTTTCAGCTAATCGATTAATCTATGTTCGAGGGAAAAACGAACTAATTCGGCGCGATTGTTAGTAGTTGTTTTCCTGAGTAAACTACTAACATATTTCTCGATCGTGCGAGAACTAAGATGCAGTTTTTGCCCAATTTCACTATTAGAAAGTCCCCGGGCTAAATGTTCTAACACTTCCCGCTCGCGATTGGTTAACTTAAAATCGTCCTGTAAAGAAGAAGTTAAAACAGCCGTAGTTTTGGGGCTTTCTTCCGGTTTTAATTTCTGATATTGACGTTCACTTTGCACCATTTGCGATCGCTCTAAAAGATTGCGAATAACTGCTTTTAATTCCTCCATCTCAAAAGGTTTAGGAAGATAGATATCACAACCCACTTGATAACCGCGGATTCTTTCCTCTGTTGACCCTCTTTCGGTTAAAAAAATTACTGGTAATAACCTAAATTCTGGCTGTTGCCGCACCTTAGTCACCAAAGAATAACCGTCTAAACGGGGCATTTTGATATCCGATACCAAAAGATGGGGATGATAGGTATCCAATAAATTCAAAGCTTCCAAACCATTACTCGCCGCCACCACACTATAACCTGCTAATTCTAAATAGTCTTTGACCGCTAAGCGGATACCGGGGTCATCATCGGCAATTAGAATCAAAAGAGGCATAGAAATTAACATGACAAGGTTTTTTCAGTATTGATAGCCTAGCACCCTCCGCTCGTCACAATTGTCCATCAAGCTACAGAGGCCGTTGTAACTGATATTATACTAGCAGTTAGCAATCAGTCTTTTCAGTAATCAGTAATCAGTAATCAGTGATCAGATGTGATTTTTCAGCTTTTTTCGCCCCATCTCCGGCGCTCCCTGCTCCCCCGCTCCCTGCTCCCCCACTCCCCCAACCCCTTTTTTACTTTTTACTTTGAAGATCATTTTTTAGTTAGGGTTTGCTGAATAAATCTAAAAACCTTATCCAACAAGGTTTTTAGACTTTTTTTCCCTCAAAAAGTGCCGCCCCTTGGAGTGATTGGGGGGAAAATTCAGGGACTTTTTCCCTGAAAATTAGGTAATTGACCACCTGAAAATGGGTAAAACCCCACACCCCACACCCCAACCCCCAACCCCCACCGAAAAACTTTTTCAGCAGACCCTAGTTATAGCGTTTCTCATAAGTATGAAGTATAACTGGATTGGGCATCGTCTCCTGATTCCTGACTCCTGACTTCTGGCTCCTGACTCCCGAAACCGAAAACTTTGTACCTCACTATTAAGATAATTGCCATCACATGACAGATTATTTGGTTTCCCTGACAATTTGGGCGGGTATTTATGCGATTTTTGCCCTCGGTTTAAATCTACAATGGGGATTTACTGGCTTAATTAACTTTGGTCACGTTGCTTTTGCCACTTTAGGGGCTTATGCAACGGTTTTATTAACTTTACAGGGTGTACCGATGATTTTTGCCGCCATTGTCGGGGCGATCCTAGGGGCATTGTTGGGATTGGCCATCGGTTTTTCCACCCTGAGATTAAGAGCCGATTATCTAGCAATTGTCACCATCGGGGTGTCTGAGTTAATTCGTTTGCTGGTGCTTAACGAGGATTGGTTAACGAAAGGCAGTTTCGGACTACAACGTTATCCCCTACCTTTGGATATAAATGCCAGTTTTCCCGTCAAATTGTTAATTATTGCCCTGTTTACCCTGCTTGCTATCTTTGCTCTCTGGCAATTGGGGCGCAATCTGCAACGACAATGGCGCGAAGCTGGGCAAATTAGCGGCAAAAGCTATCAACCGACGCAAAAGAGAGCTTTAATCTTTTGGGGGGCGTTAGGGGCGATAATCCTGCTTTTTCTGTATATAAACGGTGTAATTGCCTTGAATGACTATAATTACAAAGCCGGGCTGATGGTGGTAGTTTTAGTCCTCCTCGCTCTCGTTTATACTGGTTTAGAATTACTTTTGCGATCGCCTTGGGGACGCATCCTCAAAGCTATCCGGGAAGATGAAGAAATTCCCCGGGCTTTAGGAAAAAATGTCTTTTGGTATAAGTTACAATCTTTGATGTTGGGCGGTGCGATCGCTGGTTTAGCTGGGGCTTTTTTAGCATGGCAATTAACCACTATTTACCCGACTAATTTTGAACCATTATTGACTTTTAACGCTTGGATTATTATTATTCTCGGTGGCTCTGGTAGCAATGCCGGCACCTTACTAGGAGCAGTAATTTTCTGGGCTTACGATTCCCTGACTCGCTTTATTCTACCCCAATTAGATATTTTTAATGATAGCCAATTAGGGGCTTTACGGATTATGATTATCGGTCTGCTGCTCATGGTTTTAATGATCTGGCGACCCCAGGGTATCCTCGGCAAAAAAGAGGAGTTAACTTTGGGAAAATAATTTCAGTTATCAGTTATCAGTTATCAGTTATCAGTTATCAGTTATCAGTTATCAGTTATCAGTTATCAGTTATCAGTTATCAGTTATCAGTTATCAGTTATCAGTTATCAGTGATTAGATTTGAATATTAAGTGAGCAGTATTAAATATCATTTTTCTAAGGACTTAAGCAAAATTAATTACACATTTAAATAACCCTATTGCCTATTGCAAGAGTGCCTATTGCCTGTCTCAACTAAGAAATTTATTTCCCACGACTACTTACTGTCTTTTCACTGATTACTGTTTAATGTTTACTGATAACTGATGTTTATCTGATCAATTATGTTACTTTCTGCCAAAGGATTATCGAAAAGTTTTGGGGGCATTCGCGCCGTCAATAATGCTTATTTGGATGTGCCGCAGGGCAGCATCACCGGGTTAATCGGTCCAAATGGGGCCGGCAAAACCACACTTTTTAACCTTTTATCTAATTTTATTCGCCCAGATAAAGGAGAAGTTTTTCTTGATGGTCAGCCCATTCATCAGCTGCCTCCCTATCAAATTGCCCTGAAAGGATGTGTGAGAACTTTTCAAGTAGCAAGGGTATTATCCCGATTAACGGTGTTAGAAAATATGCTCTTAGCTAGTCCGGGGCAAACGGGAGAAAATTTTCTCAAAGTCTGGTTTCAGGGGGCAAAAATTCGCCAACAGGAACAGGAAAATCGTGCCAAAGCTTTGGACATATTAGATTCGATTGGTCTAGGGGAGAAAGCGCAGGATTATGCGGGAGCTTTATCGGGAGGACAGCGTAAATTATTAGAGATTGGCCGAGTGCTAATGACCAAGCCAAAATTAATTTTATTAGATGAACCAGCCGCCGGAGTTAATCCCACTTTAATCGCTCAAATCAGCGACCATATTATCGAATGGAATCGTCAGGGAATTACCTTTTTAATTATCGAGCATAATATGGATGTGATTATGTCCCTTTGTCACCACGTTTGGGTATTAGCAGAAGGGACAAATTTAGCCGATGGTATTCCCAGCGAAATCCAAAAAAACGAGCGGGTTTTAAAGGCTTATTTAGGAGACTAAAGCTAATTTTTGCACCTGTTCAACAAAGTTAGCCAGAATTTTTAAGCCATTAGTCGAGGATTTTTCCGGGTGAAACTGCACCGCTACCAAACGATTACGAGCGATCGCTGCCGTCACCGTTTGACTGCCGTGGGTGACGGTGGCGGCAGTTAGATAACTATCAAGGGGATCAACATAATAGGAATGGACAAAATAGACGTGAGGATGCGGGGGTAATCCCTGCCAAAGAGCATGATCCGGCTGGGTGAAGTCTAACTGATTCCAACCCATGTGGGGAATGGTAATGCCAGGTTCCGAGCGAAAACGGCGCACTGTCCCCGGAATAATCCCTAAACCCGCCTCTTGACCTTCCTCTGATGAGTCAAAGAGAATTTGTAAACCGAGACAGATACCGAGAAAGGGTTTACCATTAGCGATCGCAACTTTGAGCGGTTTTTCTAGATGACGGCTGCGAATTTGCCGGACAGCAGGATCAAAAGAACCGACTCCGGGTAAGACAATAGCGTCAGCTTTTTCCAGATCGAGGGGAGAATCGGTAATTTTCGGCACTGCACCCACGGTTTCCAGTCCTTTACAGGCAGAGTGCAGATTTCCCATGTCATAATCGATGACAGCGATTAAGGTCATTGCTATATACTGAGCAAGCGATAACCTTATTTTAGAGCAATCACGCCGCTAAATTAGGTCTTGAATCAAAAGTTGTTGAAAGCTGGTGATGGGATTTGAACCCGCGACTGGCTGCTCACAAATCATACTACAGCAATTCTCATCGAAAATTTTGGGTCTGAAACCCCGTCGTTCTACGACGGCTTTACTGTTAAATATTAGCACATTTACGAAATATATGCTAAAATGTGAGACATGGAAAAAGCCTATTCGTTTCGATTTTACCCCACACCAGAACAAGAGTCGCTATTGCGGCGCACTTTGGGCTGTGTAAGATTGGTTTACAACAAAGCTCTCCACGAACGAACACAAGCTTGGTATGAAAGACAAGAAAGAGTAGGATATGCTCAAACTTCTTCAATGCTAACCGATTGGAAAAAGCAAGAAGAATTAGACTTTTTAAACGAAGTAAGCTGTGTACCTTTACAACAAGGGTTAAGACACCTACAAACAGCTTTCACTAACTTCTTTGCTGGTCGTACTAAGTATCCTAACTTTAAGAAAAAACATCAAGGAGGAAGTGCCGAATTTACCAAATCTGCTTTTAAGTTCAA
>NZ_JADBTZ010000452.1:0-5816 GCF_020245885.1 Microcystis sp. M165S2
CGAGAATTTGAAAATAAAGAAGAACTGGAAAAAGTAGTCAATCAGCTTTTAAATGAAGGGGGATTGATTATTAAATGGAGTAGAAAGCTTAAAAATAAGGGTAATGCTGTCAATGTAACTTAAATGCGTAAAAGCTTATCAGCTTTGCAAAACAGGATTTAGGAGCAAAAATAACCTAGAAGCACTGTCCCAATAGAAAACCTAAGCCACCTAACGGTGAAGTTAGGTTTACTTTCACAACTGATATCTTTAAGAACGCTTTTCTGGGTTCTAATATGGACCGAGGAATCTCTCTCCATTGAAGTGAATCATGTGATCGGGCTGATCAGCTACCCAAACTTCTGTTTCCCAAGAAATTTCAGCAAGATAACGAGTCATTTCCCTACGACTGGGAAAAGCAGTAACAAAGACAAGACCCTTACAGCTTAATTGAAAAAGTTGCTTTAGTTCATTGTGGCGTTTCAAATTCACTGGACCATGACTCGTCACCGCTTCTATAAGGACAAGCCAATCTTGCTGTGTGTGGTACACCACAACATCAGGCATTTTTCCGTGAGGATCTAATTCGATTCCCATTTCTCGGAATCTTTGTGTTTTGTTGATTATAAATTTATCACCAGCATCGCCAATATATAGAACTACGCCCCCTGGCGTAAATCTTGGACAAAAGCTTTCTAAGATGTCTTTAATTAAAATATTTTGCCCACCTGACGAAAGCTGAATCGCCTGCCCATCGGGCAAGGTTATAGGAATCATGGACAAATTTCGATTCCTGGCTTGCAACAAATTAGTAACTGAAACCGCGTAATTTCTACGAGCTTCTTCCCACTGCTCAGAGCCATAAACTTGAAGCAGTGATAACGCTTGCCGATCAAGTTGGTAGCACCACCTAGGGCTATTAATTGGTCGATCTGGTTTGTCTGGATTCTGAACCACCAGTCCCATCTGCACAAATTGATGCATTGTCTGTTTTCGAACAGTTTCGCGTGTGTTTGGTGCATATTGTTTTCCGTAATGATCACGGAACCAATCCATCATTTCTGTAATTCCGCGTTTTGGTGCAGTAGCTTGGCTCCAGGGTTTATCAGGTTGAATATCTGCTAACGCAAGTAAGCATAGTGCAGACCTTTCATTCTGTTGCGCTCTAGGAGCAGAGATAGCCTTGAGAATTGTAAGTGCTTCTTCGATTCGTTTGTTTGCTTGAACTGCGGTGCTTGCTTCATCCATAATTGATAGAACTTCATGTACAACTTGATCGATTTCTTCTTGGTTTAAGTCATTGTCCCCAACTTGAACTCCTATTTGGATTAAGTCATTTTTACATGGATACTTAACCCTACGAAGGTCGGTAGCATTGACTTGTGTATGTCCACTAAATTGACGAAAGTAGCTATCAAATAAAGTTGAATTCAGAAATGCGGCTAACCCTTTAGCTACATCAGGAGGCATTCCTCTGCCTTTAGCATGATAATAATTAAGATGATTTTCGACACCTAGAGATTTTGAACCAATAGGAGAACACACAGCAGCAACAACACGACGCTTTTCTTCTTTGGATGAAAAACGCTTTGTTAAAACATACCAGCCAGGCTCAATTAACCATTTTTCTGTTTCGTTATTTTTTTCTACCGCAATGGGCTTGCGGGGATTATCAGGAGGAAATACTACTTTCCTTACTTTTACAGATTCTGGATAAAGTAGGGGAACAGTTCTATCACTCAAATGGTTTCTTAAAGACGATTTCAGGCGAAAATCAACAACTGGACCAGTGGAAACTTCTAAGCCTATCTCATCCAATGTACAGGGCATTTTATTCATTTGAACTCTCAAGGAATTCTTGAGAGAATTTGTAACAATATGAATAAACTGTTCAGAATCATTCGGATCAATTACTTCGTCATAGGAAGCATATCTAGATTCTGAAATCTCGTCTAATGCCATCTCAGAATTACTGGTTATTTTTACAGTGCTAGGTTTTTGTTTAGATCTTAGGGCGTGAAAAATAATATTTTCCTGTAATACCTCATCTTCTGAGAAGGTTGCTGATCTACTCTCAAATATATGGATTTTATCTAGTTTCATGTATTCTAGGAAGGCTTTTCGGAAAGGGCGAAAATACTTGCCATTGCAAAAACTTCTCGGCGTAATCGCAACCACTTCGCCATCGTCTATAAGTTGTACGATGGCAAGCCAAACAAATGCGCTGTAGAGATTTACAGTATCAATCCCAATACTTGCAAGAACTTTCTTTTCTGCTGATTGGCTGTGAATCTTCTTATAAGGTGGATTCAGAATCGCATGAGTAAAGCCTGGAACTACCTTCTTAAAGAGTGGCAAGTTCATTTCACTACTAGCTTTGATGAAATTCTCCTCCCGCAAGCAATAATCTGCTTGAATTCCTTTTCCGTTCAAAGCGGCACAGCATTCTGTGAGGGTTTGATTTAGCGAGGGGAAGAAGACTGGTTCGACTTCATATGCTGTAATGCTGCAACTACTAACCTGATCGGGGTTTGCCAGTAACCGCTCTACTACAGCAGCAGTTAAAGTTCCAATTCCAGCCCCAGCATCTAGAAGGTGAATATGACCAGACAGATTGTTGAATTGTCCTGCCATGAAACGCGCAACAGTTGCGGGGGTCAAGAACTGACCCAACTGACTACGCTGTTTCAAGTTCAATCTTGAAGAGTAGTAGACTCTGGCTATATCAGCAGAATCAGTAAGGAACGTTGCCATCTGGTCATCTAGTAGCAGTTATGAATCAATACCACAGAACTCCTTCCCAGTACACCTAACTATCAATTATACCGCTCCCTGCTGCCAACTCCGGCACTCATGGACAGTCTTAACGAGTAATTTAGAGAGTCAACCGCTTAGTGGTCTGTCAATCTTGAAATTGTGGATAGGGGAATACTGCCAAATTATCCGCTCCCAATCCCGCAAAATCATCTTAACAGACCAATAGAATCGCCCTTAATTTTTGTCAATTGTCGGACTCTAACTATATTCCTCCCCGACACTGAGATTAAAGAGCATTTGCAGGGATTGCAAACAGCGCTTACGCGCTTCGATATCCTGTTGGGCGCGCAATTGTACCATGGGTTCGTGAAGGATTTTATTAACGATACCGCGGGTCATCGCTTCGATAACTTCTTGGTGTTTTTCGGCGAATTCCGTCCCCAAACGGGAGAGGGCCTTTTCTAATTCCTGTTCGCGAATATCTTCAATTTTGCTTCTTAAACAGCTAATTGTCGGTACAGTGTCCAAAGAACGCCACCAAAGCTCGAAAGCTTCCACTTCCTGCTCTAGGAGTGCCTCTGCTTCCCTGGCCATCTGACGGCGACTTTCCTGATTGGCGGCAACCACCGCTTTGAGATCATCGACGTTAAAAGCTTGCACTTGTGCCAATTCCTTCACGTCGGTATGGACGTTGCGGGGAACGGAAATATCGATTAACATCAGGGACATAGCAGAAATCGTCACTTCTGTCAATAAAGTTTTAGTTAAAATTGGTTCCGTGGCTCCGGTGCTGGTAAAGACGATATCCGATGCCGCTACGATAGCCATCATTTCTTCTAAGCCATATAGTTGCAGCGGTAGGTGAGGAAATTCACGGGCCAACTCCTGGGCCCGTCTTTGGGAGCGATTAACGATCGCAATTTGCTGAGAACCCTTAGCCAGAAGGTGAGTAACTAATAATCGGGACATTTTCCCTGCCCCGATAATAGCGATTTTCTTGCTGCTGAGGTCTGCCACCTTAGCATGGGCTAACTCCACCGCCGCCGAACTGATCGATACGGCTCCCGTGCCGATGCTGGTTTCCGTGCGGACGCGTTTACCGGCAGTCATCGCTTGTTTAAACAGGCGATCGAGTAATTGACTAATAGTATTGTACTTCTGGGCTAATTTATGGGTATTTTTAACTTGAGCGAGAATTTGCCCTTCACCGAGGACAAGACTTTCTAAACCGGCCGACACCCGCAGCAGATGACGGACAGCATCCTGATGCAGCAGGGTAAACAGATAACGACGCAGGACATTAAGGGGAATATGCCCGATTTCAGCGAGAAACTGGGTAATTTCCACCACACCCTTTTCCGTATCCGTAACCACGGCGTAGATCTCCAAACGGTTACAGGTACTGATAATAGCCACCTCTTGGATATGGGGATAACCCTTGAGGTGGGTAAGAGCGGACTCGATTTTCGCTTCCGGGATACTCAATTTTTCGCGAATTTCCACAGGGGCTGTCTTGTGACTCAAGCCCACTACAGCAATATTCATTTATGTTCTCCTACAAATGTTGCTCAGGCTACAAAAATTATTGATAAAGATCAGTGCGTTATGTCTCTAATTGTTGCAATTTAGTCCCCATCGGGATGCAAATAAAAGATGTTTGAAAAAAAACTTTATATATTTTTACCAATGGGGGCGAGGTGAGCCATACCCACCCCACCGGGTCAGAGAATTATCTCAGTTGAATGTATTTGGGTTGGTCGAACAGGTGAACGGTATCGACAAAGCGCGCGGTTTTCGATTGGGTGGAGATAACCAAGCTTTGGGTACGAGCGCCACCATGGAAGAAGCGTACCCCTTCCATCAGGGTGCCGGGGGTGATCCCACAGGCGGCAAAGAGGACGGTTTGGCCACTGGCTAATTCTTCACAACCGTAAACGCGATCGGGATTGGTGATGCCCATTTCTTGCAGACGAGCGATATTACCCTCTCTGCTTTCGCCGATTAAACCGGTTTTGACCACTTCGGGATCATAGATTAATTGTCCCTGGAAGTGACCGCCTAGACAACGCATAGCCGCCGCCGAGATTACCCCTTCCGGAGCGGCACCGATACCCATGAGAGCATGAATATTAGTTCCCGCAAAAGCGCAGGAAATAGCTGCCGATACGTCACCATCGCTGATCAGACGAACTCTGGCCCCGGCGTTGCGGATTTCTTGGATTAATTCCTTGTGACGGGGACGATCCATAACTACTACCACCAGTTCTTCGATCGAACGATTGAGACAATCGGAAAGGACTTTCAGGTTTTCCGTCGCCGATTTATTAATATCCACATGACCTTTAGCTGCCGGGGGAGCGGCTAATTTTTTCATATAAAAGTCAGGAGCGGCGAATAACCCACCTTTTTCGGAGATCGCTAACACGGCCATAGAACCATTTTGACCGTAGGCAACCAAGTTAGTGCCTTCGCAGGGATCGACGGCGATATCGATTTCGACTAATTCGTCGGGATTACAATATTGTTTAGCATCAACTTGGGTACAGATACCCACTTCTTCGCCAATATAGAGCATGGGAGCCTCGTCTCTTTCCCCTTCTCCAATAACGATGCGACCGCGCATATGGATTTTATTCATCCGTTCGCGCATCGCTTCTACAGCGACGTGATCGGCGGTATTTTTTTCGCCTTTACCCATCCACTTCGAGGAGGCAATGGCAGCCTGTTCGACCACTTCGATAATTTCTAACCCTAGCGTACTTTCCACTCGATGATCCTCCCTACAGCTGATCTATATTTATCTAGTGAGTTTGTTTCCTTAACAGTCAAAAGTCTATCACCAGACGGGGATCATTCTTAAGTTTTTATGCAGATCATCTGGAGGAGACTGGTCTAGCTAGGGAGTTTTTGCCGGCACTGTCCCCTCCATCTCAGTTATGGATAGTTAGTAAAAGTATAGTCAAATATAGACAGACTGAATTCCATTTCAGAAATTCCCTTCACTTTTACTTCGAGAGATTGATTCTCCTTGGGTGAACTACGCACCTCTCTATCCCATAGCGGTTAAACGCATTTGGGAA
>NZ_JADBTZ010000453.1:0-3078 GCF_020245885.1 Microcystis sp. M165S2
GCACTTTTTCTCGGTCAATGATGACAATAAGTTATAGCTTAGAAGCTAATCAACAACTAAAGCTTATGCTTGTAGCTAAGTGAAATCATTGATTAAGAGACCTGTGCTTTTCAATAACTTTTTCAGCAGACCCTAAATAGTCAATAGCTTATCTTGTCCCTAAATCTCAAAAAAATCGGGCTAGAAATATCTTCTAACCCGATATTACTGATTAAATTCTCGACTTAGTAAGCGTCCTGTAGTTCGTAGAATTCGGGAGAAACGTAATCTTTGCGTAGGGGCCAACCGACCCAATCTTCCGGCATTAAAATCCGTTTCAGGTGGGGATGTCCTTCATAAATAATGCCGAACATATCATAACTTTCTCGTTCTTGCCAGTCAGCTGCTTTCCAAATCCAGTAAACCGAGGCAACCCTGGGATTATCTCTGGGAAGAAAGACTTTTAAGCGCACTTCCACGGGACTATCGACATTATCGGTTACTTTGACTAGATGATAGAAACTAACTAATTCTTTCCCCGGTCCCAAATCGTAAGCACCCTGACATTGGAGATAATTAAAACCATAAGCGTATAAAGCAGTGGCCAGAGGAATTAAAAAGTCTGCTTCTACTTTAATCAATTCCACACCACTATGGTCAGCTTCTAAAGCTTGATGCTCAAAACCATTTTCGCTTAACCAAATCGAAGTGGGGCCAGCTTGCACAATAGCTGTCGTTTCTTCAGTCATTTAGATTTCTTCCTTTTGTTTCGTGGTCAAAAGAGCGGGGGGAACAGGCATACCGGTGGCTTCTAGTAACTCTTTCGGAGGTGCTTGACGGGTGGCCGATTGCAGATATTTACCCGTAAGAATCGGTTCCGTGGCCTGCATTTTGTGGGTGGTGCTGTAATAACGATTGGTTTGCTGGAGGACAGTCCCGCGTTCTTGAATAGATTCGTTAGCGACTTTTTTCCGTAGTTTAATAATCGCGTCGATAATCGCTTCCGGACGGGGGGGACAACCGGGTATATAGACATCCACGGGGATAAGTTTATCTACCCCTCTAACTGCGGTGGTGGAGTCACTGCTGAACATTCCCCCCGTAATCGTACAGGCACCCATGGCGATAACGTATTTAGGTTCCGGCATTTCTTCATACAGACGCACCAAAGCGGGGGCCATTTTCATGGTGATTGTACCGGCAGTGATGATTAAATCGGCTTGCCGGGGACTAGAACGGGGAACTAAACCAAAGCGATCGAAATCAAAACGGGAACCAATCAAGGCTGCGAACTCGATAAAACAGCAAGCTGTACCGTATAGCATCGGCCAAAGACTTGACAAACGCGCCCAGTTATACAGGTCATCAACGGTGGTAAGGATGACATTTTCCGATAAATCCTGGGTAACTTTAGTGCGTTCGATGGGATTGAGGATTTTTTCGCTTTGTTGTTCGATAATTTGCTTAAATTCGCTGGTAGGGTTGGGACTCATCGGGTTATCCTCTCATGAAAAGTCAAAAATAAGGAAAATTATGGCTGTTATGACCATTCTAAGGCTCCTTTCCGCCAAGCATAGACGAGAGCAACCACAAGGATAGCAATAAAGATCAGTGCTTCTACAAAAGCTAATAGGCCCAATTGATTGAAAGCTACTGCCCAAGGGTAGAGAAAGACGGTTTCCACGTCAAAAACCACGAAAACGAGGGCAAACATATAATAACGAATGTTAAACTGAATCCAAGCACCGCCGATCGGTTCCATCCCCGATTCATAAGTGGTGCGTCTTTCCGGACCACCACCACTAGGCCGCAGGACTTTGGAGGCCGTTAGGGATAGGATTGGTACTAAACTGCAAGCGAGCAGAAATCCTAGAAAATACTCGTAACCTTTGAGGACAAACACTGGTTTTTTTTTCTCCTTATTCGCTATCGACAGGGGAAGTTGTCGGCATCTCTATGGCTACTTATTATAGAGGCTTTAGCAACCCGTCTCCTTCTCAAAAGCAGCATTGAAGATGTTTATCTAGATTGCTCGTTAAGATTGTACGGGAGTGCTGGAGTTGCCAGTTCGAGCATTTGTACTAAAATTTCCGATAGGCAGTCTAAATTAGGAGCCGACCAAAGCAGCGATCGCACTAAGAGGAGAGGGTCTGGTATGGGGATAAATGTAAAAATTTATTAAATTATAGCGTATGATACAGTCTGGTGGGGGGTAGAGTGCATATTGGTCACTATCTGCAACTAAACAGGAGAGTAAAGCCATGCCTACTTACTACGGCACAAATTTCGCAAACTCCTACAACTATACGGGAAGTGAACAACTTTATGCCTATTTTCTCTTTTTGCTTTGGCAAGAATTTCCTGATCAAATAAAGTTTGTAAGCCTTCATCTCGAAGATGAACGACATCATAACCTTGTTCTCTTAACCATGAGACTGTACGCAGAGAAATCCCCATATCGGCGATAAACTCTATCTCCATTGCTCGATTAATTCAAAATAATGAACTTGTTCTCTGGCTAACCAAGAAGCATATAATAAACATTGGTGAATATCTTCTCTTTCTAGGTCAGGGTATTCCTCTAATATTTCCTCTATCGGCTTTTCGTTAGCAAGTAGATTAAGAATTAAAGAAACAGGAATACGCATTCCTCGAATACAGGCTTGACCTGCCATAATTTTGGAGCTAAAAGTAATTCGGTCTAATTGTTTTAAGGTCATATAGTTTCAGGAAATATGAAGATGATACTTGTGGTAATTTTATTATAGCTAATTCTATAGTTGCGAGTGGAAGTGGGAAATTACTCCTTCAGTGAGGGTGCAAAGCTTGTCTCCAACCCCATAGGGAAGATTAGGCAATGGTGAGGTTTTAAGTTGGGTGGTGATTCGGTAGTAGTGATGGCGGCTTAATCCTTTGCTTTGCTGTGCATTGTAGTCATGGATAAAATACCAAAGGGTTCCCGGCTCTTCGTTACTCTTTATGCTAAATCAACAGACAAGATGCCAAGATAACATACTTCTAACCCAAAAATTCCGAAAGTTTCTAAAGCCATAGCCTCTTCGTTTTATTAGTTTAAGTTTATTGTTGATTCCCTCGACC
>NZ_JADBTZ010000454.1:0-3154 GCF_020245885.1 Microcystis sp. M165S2
CAATAGCGACTCTTGTTCGGGTGTGGGGTAAAATCGAAACCAATAGGCTTTTTCCATGTCTCACATTTTAGCATATATTTGGTAAATGCGCTAGTATTTAACGGTAAAGCCGTCGTAGAACGACGGGGTTTCAGACCCAAAATTTTCGATGAAAGGAATTTTTATTGGTTTAATTAAGGGATATCGACGGTTTATTTCGCCGCTATTTCCCCCTTCCTGTCGTTTTCAACCCACCTGTTCCCAGTATGCCATGGAAGCGATCAATCGCTTTGGTGTGGTGCGCGGTTCTTGGTTAGCAATTAAGCGTATTCTCCGTTGTCATCCTTTTCACCCCGGAGGTTACGATCCTGTGCCTCCCTGTAGCCACAAGCACGATTAAAAGGCAAAAATGCGGCCTATTTTCTTTGGGGAAAACGCTCGATATCGGCGATACCATAAAAGATGATCTGTTTATCTTTTAAACGTAGTCGATCGACCCTTAATTGAGTACCATCGAGGGCAAATTTATCTAAATCCATGAGGTTGTTAACGTGGCTGATTAAAGCTTCTCCTAAAGCTTTCGATCTTTCGTCCCCTTGATAAACCACCTCAACAAATTGAATTTTTCGCCGTTCTTCCACAACCACAGCAGTGGTCATTTCTAGAAGAATTGGTTCTTCTTCTCCCAATTTGATTAGACTTTTCAGAGTTAAAGTTTTATCGTCATTGAGAATTAATTCCGTATTCTGACAGTGAATTGATTTACCTTCGTACTCTAATCTTTGCAGTTTTTCGACAATAAAAGGTGTATTAAAAGAGGTGGTTAAATCTTCTTCCGTTAAAACTACCCGCAAAGTGGCCCGCGTCGGTTGACGGAGTTTTACCTGTCCGGTAAAAATGGCACTAAAATCGATCGCCACCGCTTGCACATACAATTCCATGGCTTCGATGCGTAGGCCATTGTACATCAGCATCGACTGACCGATAAAGTCAAAACCGTCGATACTGCCTTGCAGTAATTTGGCTACGGGTTCGGCGCGGACAGTAGCTTTCAGCTTGCCTGTCCGTTTGAATAATGCAGCGATCGCAGCACTCACCGCCTTACTGATGAGTTGATCGCCGCTCTGATTGGGAAAAGGTAAGCTACCAAACACGCCTGCTGTCATATCTCTCATAAGTGGGACTACAACGATCTTAACATTATTTAAAGTTTCTTTACATCTCGTTTTATTAATGAGGATGATAAGCAATCTGTATGATTCTGTAGAGGTTATAAATTTTTAGCGGTCTATCCCGTGCGAGGGGATAGGATAGGAAAGTGCTACTATCCCAGTGATATAGCGTTTTTCACTTAGAAAATCGGGGTTAAAAACGTGGTTGCCATTTCAGATCAACAACAGTTAGCCGCTACCCACAACCACAGCGATCGAGTGGCGGTATTATTAATGGGATACGGGGAAGTGGAGAGTTACGAGGACTTTGCCAACTATAATGAACAGGCCTTAAATCTGCTGACGGCTAAGTTCGCTCCTGTACCGACTTGGGTTTATCCTCCCCTAGCGAAATTATTGGCCATATTTGACCTACACGAATGGCAACACCAGCATAATCACTTTATTTCGCCCCATAACCACATTTTCGAGCATCAAAGACAGGAAATCGAGCGCAATTTACAGGCAAAATGGGGTAATCGGGTGGAGGTATTCAAAGCGTTTAACTTCTGCGCGCCTTTTTTACCAGCACAGGTATTAGGGGAAATCCGCGAACGGGGATTCGAGAAAATTTTGATCTATCCTCTCCTCGTGGTTGATTCTATCTTTACCAGTGGCATTGCGATCGAACAAGTTAACAAAGCTTTAGCTCAAGGACAAACGGGGGAACATTGGGTGAAAGGATTGCGCTATATTCCCTCGTTTTATAACCAACCCGCTTATATAGAGCTAATGGCGCGGTTAGTGGAAGAAAAAATCGCTGCTGAGGTAGCTAGTAGCTGTCTTCCCTCGCAAATTGGCATTATTTTAATGAATCACGGTTGTCCCCACGAAGCGAAGGGATTTACGTCGGGAATCGATGAAAGTCAAGCTTTATACGAGTTAGTCCGGGAAAAATTAATCTATCGTTATCCCTTGATTTCTGTGGGTTGGTTAAATCACCAAACCCCCTTAATTAAATGGACGCAACCGAATGCAGAGTTAGCGGCGAAGAATTTAATCGAATTAGGGGCCAAAGCTTTAATTTTCATGCCGATTGGCTTTGCTACGGAAAATCACGAAACTTTACTGGATGTGGAGCATATTATCGAAGCTTTACGCCGCAAACACGACCAAGTTAATTATGTGCAGATGGCCTGTGTCAACGATAACCCCGAATTTTGCCGGATGGCTGCCGATTGGGCCGAGGAACATATCGAAGCTCTCCTATCACAAGAGGCTTTATCTGTCAATAGTTCTGTAACAATTCCTCACATTCATTCCGATCACCATCATCACCACGGACACCACCATCATCATTAAGCTTGGACAGTGGCAAAGAGGGGTAGCGGCGAAAATTAGTCCTACCACTTGTCACTGTTGGAAGTATGATCTATAATTGTGCTTTCTTGGGTACGTAGCTCAATGGATAGAGCATCCGCCTTCTAAGCGGACGGTTGTAGGTTCGATCCCTACCGTACCCGTTACTCATCGAAAATTTTGGGTCTGAAACCCCGTCGTTCTACGACGGCTTTACCGTTAAATATTAGCGCATTTACACGATATATGCTAGAATGTGAGACATGGAAAAAGCCTACTCGTTCCGATTTTACCCCACACCAGAACAAGAGTCGCTATTGCGGCGCACCTTGGGCTGTGTAAGATTAGTTTACAATAAAGCTCTCCATCTCAGAACACAAGCTTGGTACGAAAGACAAGAAAGAGTAGGATATGCTCAAACTTCTTCAATGCTAACCGATTGGAAAAAGCAAGAAGAATTAGACTTTCTCAATAAAGTAAGCTGAGAAAATGCCGTTAAATATTCGAGAGTGGGATTGTCCAATCTGTGGGACGCACCATGACCGAGATATTAACGCTAGTAAAAACATTTTGGCCGCAGGACTTGCGGTGTCAGTCTGTAGAGCGACCATAAGACCAGAACAGAGTAAATCTGTTAAGGCAGGTGCGAAACCCCGCAAGGGAAA
>NZ_JADBTZ010000455.1:0-5983 GCF_020245885.1 Microcystis sp. M165S2
TCCATTGTCAAGAAAACATTGTCTGTTAGAACTCATATTTGTTCTTGTGGCTGTGTTCTAGACAGAGATGAAAACGCCGCTATCAACATACTTCATAGAGCAAATACTGTCGGGCGGACAGAAATTCAAGCCCTCGGACAGGCCGACCCACTGTCTATTAGGTGAAAGCTTAGTAGATAAGGTAACTGGTTGAACAGGGAATCCCTCGCATGAGAGCGATGGGAGCGTCAATTATCAGAAAAGAAATAACAACTTGTCGTAAAGTGAAAGAGAGAACTATTTTGGCTATCTAGATCACCAACGGTCAAAATTCCCTTGACTGAATCGGTGATGGGCAGAGATTGTCACAAAAATTATCGATTTCTTGACAAAAAACACCGATCATGCTATCAACTGAACCTAAAATCAGCAATTCCGGACAAAAATATTTAGCCTATCAAGAGTGTCTATCTCCGAATCAAACCCTGTTCCCCCTGACGGCCAAGGTTAATAACCGCGATTGTCTAGAAATCGCTGGTTGTGATGTCACGACTCTAGTGGAACGTTTCGGTTCACCCTTGTATATTGTCGATGAAGTCACCCTCCGCACAGCCTGTCGTCAATACCTGCAAGGTTTCCAGACTCATTATCCCGGAGAATCTAGGGTAATTTATGCCTCGAAAGCGTGGAATTGCCTGGCTGTATCGGCCGTGGTCGCTAGGGAGGGATTAGGTTTTGATGTGGTGTCGGCCGGAGAAATTCACACAGTGTTAACCGCTTTAGACCAGATCAATAAAACCGATGTGCCGATCTACTTTCATGGTAATAACAAATCGATCGCCGAGTTAGAATATGCGATCGAGCATAACTGCATTATTATCGTTGATAACTGGCTAGAGTTAGAAAATCTGGTTAAATTAGGCGAAAATCGTCCTAATACCCCTATTCCGATCCTGTTGCGTTTAACCCCCGGTATCGAGTGCCACACCCACGAATATATTCGCACGGGTCACTTAGACAGTAAATTTGGTTTTGACCCCCATCAAATCGAAGCGGTATTTGACTATGTTTTAGCTCATCCGGTGCTGAATTGTCTAGGTTTACACGCTCACATCGGTTCCCAGATTTTTGAACGTCAACCCCACCAAGACTTAGCCGCTGTGTTGGCAGATTGGTTTAAATTAGGATTAGAACGGGGTTTACCCCTAGAGCAATTAAATGTGGGTGGTGGTTTAGGGATTCGCTACGTCGAAAGTGATGACCCCCCAAGTATCGAGGAATGGGTGCAAGCGGTGTCCTTAGCAGTGGCCAAAGCTTGTCAGGAAAGAGGTATCGCTTATCCCCTGCTCATTGCCGAACCGGGACGCTCTCTGATTGCCACCGCTTGCGTAACGGCCTATACAGTGGGTAATCGCAAAGAAATCCCTGAAATCCGCACCTATATCGCCGTCGATGGCGGAATGTCCGATAATCCCCGACCGATTACCTATCAATCGGTTTACCGGGCCGTGGTCGCTAATAAAATGAGTCAAGAATGTCAGGAAGTGGTGACAATAGCTGGAAAACATTGTGAATCTGGCGATATTCTAATTAAGGATATTACGCTACCGAAAACCAACCCGGGAGATATTGTAGTGGTTTTAGCCACGGGAGCCTATAACTACAGTATGGCTTCTAATTACAACCGCTTACCTCGTCCGGCGGCGGTAATTGTCCAAAATGGAGAAGCTAATCTGATCCTTGAACGGGAAAATCTGGCGGATTTGCTGCGTCAAGACCGCTTACCCAATCGACTCTCCTTGATATAAACCTCATCGCTATCGTCCCCCATGTCGGGTTTTTTTCTGGACCCTCGCCGGTTATTGTCCTGGATTCTCAGCCATGGTCTGTCAGTCCTAGACTTTGGGTTAGTTTTCCTCCTTACCTATATGCTGCTGCTAATTATCGGCGAGCGGCGTACCTTTTGGATGGTGCGAGGACTAATCTACTTAATGCTGGCCTCGGTGATTAGCGATGCCCTAGGATTGCGCTTGCTGGGGTTAGTCCTAGAAAAATTGATTTTGGGGGCAGCAGTGGCGATTGCTGTGATTTTTCAGTCGGAATTCCGCCGTTTTTTAGAATTATTGGGCAAAGGTCAAGTGGGGGAATTATTTAAAAAAAGTTCCCCCACTCCCAAGACTGATAATGTCATTGATGAGTTAGTGGACGCAGTAAAGGATCTATCTCAAAATCGCACCGGCGCGCTGATGGTATTAGAAACCAGTGGCAATCTCGACACCAAGGTGTTTGTCAATCCGGGGGTGACGCTCAATGGCCAAGTATCTAAGGAATTAATTCAAACTATTTTTCAGACTAAAACTTTACTGCACGATGGGGCCGTATTGATTCGGGGCGATCGAGTGGTGGCTGCTGGTGTTATTCTACCCTTATCGGAGCGCAGTACCTCTAGGCAATTAGGCACCCGTCATCGGGCGGCCATGGGCATTACCGAAAGGCTAGATAATTGTATCTGTATTGTGGTTTCTGAGGAAACTGGCTCGATTTCCCTCGCGTCGGGGGGTAATTTGGATCGGCCCTTAACCAGTAGTAAACTAAAAGAGCTTCTCGAAGCGAAGTTTTCTCCGTCGGGAGAGGGGGAAGTGGTCGCACCGAGTTGGGGACGTTTAGGGCGTACAATTGGCTTAAAAGGTCGTCTAATCTTAGAAAAATTCTCCCGTTCGCCCAGCGCAACCCCCAAAGATAGAAAATGACTCTTAAACCGAGCTTGTCACCAGAATTACCTACGGATTTAGATAAAAACCGTTTGCCTCAGCACGTCGCAGTGATTATGGATGGGAACGGTCGTTGGGCGAAAAGTCGTGGTTTACCGCGGATTATGGGCCATCAACGGGGAGTAGATGCACTAAAAGACTTGCTACGCTGTTGTCGTGACTGGGGGATTCCCGCTT
The DNA here is from genome assembly GCF_020245885.1 of Microcystis sp. M165S2. Classification (NCBI taxonomy): domain Bacteria; kingdom Bacillati; phylum Cyanobacteriota; class Cyanophyceae; order Chroococcales; family Microcystaceae; genus Microcystis; species Microcystis sp. M165S2. The sequence continues at coordinate 2,928 of NZ_JADBTZ010000455.1, forward strand.
TAACCGCTTATGCTTTTTCTACGGAAAATTGGGGTCGTCCCCTGGAGGAAGTGGAGTTTTTAATGACTCTATTCGAGCGGGTTTTGCGGCGCGAATTAGAAGAAATGATGCAGCAAAATGTCAAAATTCGCTTTATTGGTAATTTATCAGTCTTGCCAGAGTCTTTAAGACGGGAAATTGCTAAATCTCACGCAGAAACTAGCAAAAATTCCGGTATTCAATTTACGGTGGCTACTAATTATGGTGGCCGAGAGGAGATCGTGCAAGCTTGTCGGGCGATCGCTCGTGAGGTGCAACAGGGTTTAGTCTCCCCAGAAGCGATCGATGAATCTCTCTTTGAACAGTATCTTTATACTGCTGGGATCCCTAACCCAGACCTGTTAATTCGCAGTAGTGGGGAAATGCGAATTAGTAATTTTTTACTCTGGCAAATGGCCTACGCGGAAATCTACGTTACTGACACCCTCTGGCCCGATTTCGATCGAGTGCAATTTCACCACGCTTTAAAAGATTATCAGGGTCGTCATCGTCGTTTTGGCAAATTATAAGGGCTGCAGCCCAAATTGCTCGAAATAGCCACTGTGGGGCAGTTAAAGGACAATTTTTGATTTTTCACTTTTTATCTTAAACTCCCTGGGGCAACGGTTAAACCGCGACGAGAGGGCCGTTTGTCGTGTTCTCGATTTCCCCAATACGGTAATCCGTAAATCGACTGGAGCTAGACTTTTCCCCGGCTAAAATAAAATAGGGGAGAGAATAACTATCGACGATAAGCAGTTTTAAGATTATGGGATTCTTTGACTCAGAAGTGGTTCAACAGGAAGCTAGACAGCTATTTGAAGATTACCAGTCCCTCACGCAACTAGGCAGCGAGTACGGGAAATTCGATCGAGAGGGTAAAATAATCTTTATCGATAGGATGGAGGAGTTAATGGAACGCTACAAGATATTTATGAAGCGTTTTGAGTTATCTGAGGATTTTTCCGCCCAAATGACCGTAGAACAGCTAAAAACCCAATTAGGTCAATTTGGTATGACTCCCCAAATGATGTTCGACCAAATGCAGCAAACCCTTGAACGGATGAAGGCAGAGATTCGCTAAAATTGCCGATATTTATCGGGTATTGGCCGCTTTTTACCCGATAATGGCTCTCTCCAGTTTACTGCTCGGAAATTTTGGTTGTCTGCGGTTTTTTGAGAACAATAATCTAATAATTTTAAGTAGGTCTGCTGAATAAATCTAAAAACCTTGTCGGATAACACTTTTGGACTTTTTTGACATCAAAAAGTGCCAGCAATTGCAGTGATCCAGGGAAAATTTTAGGTACTTTTTCCCTGAAAATCGGTCAAAACCCACTTCCCCTACAGGTTTTGGTAAGCTTTGAGGGTGGCAGTTTTGACGCTTTCGGAAGCGAGGGGAAAGGTACTTAATATATGCTGAAATTCTATCTCATTTAATTCATATAAGTGGCCTACTATTGCATCTAGTTTAGCCCTAATTTTTGCCCTTTCTGTCTCCTCTGTTACTCCATTTTTATGGGAATCTATTCCCACTTCTTTCGCTAATTCGTCAAATTCCTCGCTTACACAAATCAATTTCGCTGCCTTTTCCACTATCTCCTCAAAGTATCTATCTCCCTCTTTTAATCGGGGAATTTTTAAAGAACACATAAAGTGTATATCACAATGGGCAGTTATTCTTTGTCTAATTTGATAATCATTAACAAATGAATTAAAAAGGGTAGCGATATAAATTGTAACCTTGTAAGGAAGAATATTTTTAACAGTTTGGGCAGTATCAGCACAAAATCTATTTTTAGGTAAAATACAAGCAATTAGACTTCTTTGGTCTGTATTACGGGCAATTCTTCGATGCACTAAACGATAGTCTTGATAGGATAGTTTTTGATCTTTATCTTCTTGTTTTCCTAAAAGTTTCTTTCTTCCCTCATCTAAATCAATCCAATATTTAGGGGCAGCTAAATTATTATTAAATTGATGAAACATATTTCCCTGTATTAATGGTACACAATTACGAGTAGGGACTTGTTTAAACAAATAACTATCATTAGTCATATCAAATTCGCGAGTTAACTTGAGATTCCATGTATCGGGAAGGGTTTCTCCTAACAGGGGAAAACGAGACATTTTTTCGGCAATTTGAATATCTATATCCTGTTTAAATTCCATTACCGAGAGGGAATCGGGGGATAGTTTGCGGATTAAATCGACGCTAATTACTAAACTATCTTTATGGGGAAAACGTTGTAATTCCTCAACATCGTGACGCATAAACTCCACAGGAAAGGACAGAGTTTGTTTATTTTTCTCAAAAGTTAAGATAGCAATCTTAAAACTTCTATGGACGTTTTCAAAAATTGTTTTACGATTTTCAAAACAAAATAATCCTGTCACGTTTGTCTGAGAAAATAACATTTCTCGCAGTTGTTTGGTTCCTAAATCGGTATAAATTCCACTGGGAATAACCATTCCACATTCACCTTGGGGATGGAGGAGATTAAAACATTGTTCAACAAAAAGCTTATAGAGATTAATATCCGTCCCTTGCTTTTTACCATTCACAATAGAGATTTGATTTTTGTATTGTTCCGAGGAACGAAAATAGAGACTAACGTGGGGGTATTGACTTTGATAATCTAACCATGCTTGAGCAATTTCGGGATTAGTTAACAGTTTTTTCTGTTCCTTTTCAAACGTCTTGATGTCCATCTTATTTTTAGTCACCAAGTCGCTATGCTGAGAAAAAAATTCCTTCGCTTGGGGTTTAAAGACTTCCCAGGGGGGATTAGTGATAATCACATCAAAACCACCCTTTTCCGTAATCAGTTTATCGAAGTGTTGACATCCTCGCCGCCGTAAAACGGACGGCGATTCCTCACCACGCCACCTTTTTAGAATGGTCGCTGAATGGGGTTGACGCTTCACGGGATGCTGCTTCTTTAACAGAAGTCTTACGCTTTCCTCCACGTCCATTTAAAGTCTCCGAATGTCCTCCGGCGACCTTGATATTTACCGCAGCGTTTACATCTCGATCA
>NZ_JADBTZ010000456.1:0-11690 GCF_020245885.1 Microcystis sp. M165S2
CAGTCTGTAGAGCGACCATAAGACCAGAACAGAGTAAATCTGTTAAGGCAGGTGCGGAACCCCGCAAGGGAAAGAAGCAGAAACCTAAATCGTGAGGTTTGGGAATCACCGTCCGTTTACGGCGGTGAGGATGTCAAAGATCGGTAATAATTTAAGAGTCACTGACAATTCTCGATTGTCGATATTTCTACAAAGTTAAGATGCGAACCGAGCAGTTCTTGTTTGAGTTAGCTCTGGCTCGGTTATCAGTTATGAGTTATAGATAAATTTACTGAGGTGATATTTTTTCTCATTTTCCTATGCTTAATTAACCTGATGTCCAGACATTTAACTTGATATTAAAAATTAGGAATTACCCCAAAAAAAGAGCCTAAATCAATCAATAAGTCCTTCCCAAAAATAAAAAAAGGAATAAATACTGATGTTGAAAGCTTGTATTAATGGCACTTTTGCCCCTTGACTGTTCCCTTTTTGTTAACCACAAAGACGGGAAGTTAGGAGATAGGGATTTAGGGAGATGGGGAAATAGGGAGATGGGGAAATTTCACCTAATACTAAATCCGGTTATTAAAGACTGATTATTTATCCCCCCTTTTGCCTTTTGCATGAGTGCCTTTTGCCTGTCTTGATATGTAGCCTATACTCAACGGATTTAGTATAAATTCCCCAACACCCCACTACCCCAACACCCCACACCCTACCGCCAAGAAAAACTTTTTTAGCAAACCCTAACTAGGGGAGAAAAGGAAGGTGAGAGGAACCATTCAAGATAAAGCAGCGATCGCTTGTTCTAGGGCCAGGGAAATATGAGTCCAATGGGTTCCCCCCTGACAAAAAACGATATAGGGTTCCCGTAGGGGTCCATCGGCGGAGAATTCCGAGGTGCTACCATCGATAAACGTGCCACCAGCCATCACTACTTGGCTCTCATAGCCCGGCATTTGGGCAGGAACGGGATCCAAGTAGGAACCGATGGGAGAATAGGCTTGAATGGCTTTACAGAAGGCAATCAGCTTATCGGGGGAACCGAGTTTAATCGCTTGAATAATGTCGCGTCGAGGCACAAAAGGAGCCGGATTGACCGGATAACCCAACTTATCGCCCACATAGGCAATTAAATGACTGCCTTTCATCGCTTCTCCCACCATTTGCGGAGCTAGAAACAATCCCTGATAAAGAAGACGATTTTGGTCAAAAGTTGCCCCTCCCTCCCTACCGATTCCCGGTGCTGTCAGACGATAGCAGGCCATTTCCACTAATTCCGCTTTACCTGCTATGTATCCCCCGGCCGTGACGATTGTACCTCCGGGATTTTTAATTAGAGAACCGGCCATTAGATCTGCCCCCACGTCGGTGGGTTCTTTGGTGTTGATAAATTCTCCATAGCAATTATCGACAAAACAGACCGTATTCGGGTTTTGTTGTTTAACTATACGGACAATTCTCTCGATTTCGTCAATAGACAAACTCGATCGCCACGAATAACCGCAAGACCTTTGAATATGTACTAAACGGGTTTGGGGTTTAACTGCCGTTTCTAAAGCCAACCAATCGATCGCACCGGTAGAATCTAGCTCTAATTGCCGATAACTAACGCCAAAATCCTTTAAAGAGCCTTGACCACTGCCCCTAATCCCGATTACTTCCTCTAGGGTATCGTAGGGCGCACCCGCTACCGCTAACATTTCATCCCCCGGTCGGAGAACCCCATACAAGGCACAGGCGATCGCATGGGTTCCTGAAACAAATTGTACTCGCACCGCTGCCTTTTCGGCCCCCAGGGCTTGGGCGAACACTTGATCTAAAGTATCCCGTCCCAAGTCATCATGACCATAACCACTAACACTAGCAAAATGATGCACCCCGACGCGGTTTTCACGGAAAGCAGCGAGGACTTGACGGAGATTTTCCTTGACCTGTGCGTCAATTTCCGAAAAGATGGGGAGTAAGGCCTTTTCTGCCCTGTGGAGTAGAGAGGGGATATCCATCAAACAATATGTGATATTTGTTACCGAAAAATTGGGTTTAAAGCCTCGCCCTAAAAGGGCGACTTTATATGATGTATGATATTAAGAATAGCGGGCCGGGTAAGCAACCGCTTGAAAAACCCAGTCATCAACCGATGAACGCACCTTGAAAACTAGAGTTATGGGGTTCTATAGGGGAATGCTCCTATAGGTAAAAATTCTCAGCACCAAGTACCAGAGAAACCAAGTATTTTAGAGGTTTTGAACTGTATCGTGGGGCACACGAAAACAGGCTTCTGTAATGGAGCGAAAGTCTGAGGAGAGAACCACCTCTGGGTGGGATTTCGCCAGGAATCTAATTCAAGTGGACTCGTTGAGCCAGAAATTCTCAGCAGTGATGCTAGAAGAATCCACGTCCGTTTACGGCGTGGGGTATGTCAATAAGCGTCAAAGTTCCCCCTGTGTCAAATCGAGACAGATAAGACAATGATGCTCTGTCTCCTGTTGTTTCCCTTTGGGTTATTCAATGACTGTTGCGACTTCCGAAAAACTTCCCATCGACTGGGTGACTCTCATCTACATGGCTTTTATCCACTTAGTGGCTCTTTTAGCCTTCTTGCCTAGCAATTTTAGCTGGGGTGCTGTGGGAGTGACATTGATTCTCTATTGGATTACTGGGGGTTTAGGAATTACCCTCGGTTTTCATCGTTTGGTTTCCCATCGGAGTTTTAAGACTCCCAAATGGTTAGAATACTTTCTGGTTTTGTGCGGGACCCTCGCTTGTCAGGGAGGTGCGATCGCATGGATAGGCCTACATCGTATTCATCATAAATATTCTGATACTGCTCCCGATCCCCACGATTCTAATAAAGGTTTCTGGTGGAGTCACATGGGTTGGATGCTGCACGAAATTCCTGCCGACGAAGAAATTGCTCGTTTTACCCAAGATATCGCCGACGATCCTTTCTATAAATTCTGTCAAAATTATTTTGTTCCTATCCAAATTGTTTTAGGCTTAATTCTCTATGCTATGGGTGGTTGGCCGTTTGTAATTTGGGGAATTTTTGTTCGCTTGGTCTTAGTTTTCCACTCCACTTGGTTTGTCAACAGCGCCACCCACAAATTTGGTTATGTTAGCCATGAATCCCACGATAATTCTAAAAATTGTTGGTGGGTTGCTCTCTTAACTTTCGGTGAAGGTTGGCACAATAATCACCATGCCTATCAGTATTCGGCCCGTCATGGCCTACAATGGTGGGAGGTTGACCTGACTTGGATGACCATCCGTCTGCTGCAAATTCTGGGATTAGCTACTAATATTAAGTTACCTCCCACCACGGCAACGGCGACAGAAAGTTAGTTTTATCCAGTAGTTAAATAGATTATAAATCTAGCCGAACTTAAACTTAAGTTCGGTTATTTTTTCTGCGACTTAACCCAAATCTAACAGCTTTTCCCACGGCACAACTGAGGAATATAGGTAATGCCAATCCTCCCCCAAAAAACGAAATCATTGATAGGATAAACTTGATTATTTCCCCCTCTGCTGAACATTGACTGGGGAAAGCGCAACTCATCGGGCCAACAGCGAAGGATAACCAACCAAAAAAGTAAACACACAGGGGAAATAAGAGGCAAAAAACCAGACCCCCCGCTAGACAGCCTAATCCATTAGCCTTTCTATTCGATTTCTTCCCTGTCACCATCTCGATCGCCGACTTTTTCTAACCCATAGCACAAAAAAGTCAAACTAGCAACTTTCTTAACAAATATTTAATATTTACTCTGATGTGGCAGAAAGACCCCAGAGAACGTATAGTGAACCACTCTCAAGGTCGTTGAGAGCTTCCTGCTTCAATGGGATGCGCTTTCTACCTCGAAAGATAGCAAGTCTTACCTTCCCGACCCAGGCAGGAGTCCTAGTTCCTAAGACCCATACTTTTTCTTGCAACACGACCCGTCGAAGCTCGCTTATCGCTTAAGGAATAGTGGTCAAGACCCGTTCATGATAACATAGTTTTTTGGAATTGTCTATATACAAAGTCAGCATTCATGAGGGGAACCCTGGGGTGAATTACTTCGCCCCTTTAAAAGCCCCGTCCCATCGCTTTTAGCGATGGCATGAATGCTGACACTAAGTTAAAAGCTAATCCCTAAATTATAGTAAGTTTCTATGAAAAAAATCTCGATTTTAGGCTCTACTGGCTCGATCGGCACTCAAACTCTCGATATTGTCACCGATCATCCCGATAAGTTTCAAGTGGTGGGATTAGCCACGGGTAATAATATTCAACTACTATCGGAGCAAATTCGGCAATTTCGCCCGCAAATCGTGGCGATTAATAACGAAAGTCAACTAGAAGACCTAAAAAGCCTAATTTCCGACCTTGACTATACCCCGATTATCCTAGCAGGAAAGGAAGGAGTAATCGAAGTGGCCCGTTATGGCGATTCCGAAAGCGTCGTCACGGGAATTGTCGGTTGTGCGGGATTGCTGCCCACGATTGCCGCTATTACTGCCGGTAAAGATATCGCCCTCGCTAATAAAGAAACCCTGATTGCTGGCGGTCCGGTGGTGCTGCCTTTAGTGGAAAAACACCGAGTTAAATTATTACCTGCCGATTCGGAACATTCAGCTATTTTTCAATGTTTACAGGGAGTTCCCCCGGGGGGATTAAAAAAGATTATTCTCACCGCTTCTGGGGGTGCTTTTCGCGATTTACCGGTGGAAAAATTGTCTCAAGTAACTGTAGCTGATGCCCTCAAACATCCTAACTGGTCGATGGGCAGAAAAATCACCATCGATTCGGCTACTTTAATGAATAAAGGTCTAGAAGTTATCGAAGCTCATTATTTATTTGGTGTCGATTATAATGCGATCGATATTGTTATTCATCCCCAAAGTATTATTCACTCTTTAATTGAGTTACAGGATACCTCGGTTTTAGCTCAATTAGGCTGGCCTGATATGCGTTTACCCCTGTTATATGCCTTGTCTTGGCCTGAAAGAATTTATACCGATTGGGAACCTTTAAATTTAGTTAAAGCCGGCAGTTTAACCTTCAAAGAACCCGATCATCAAAAATATCCCTGTATGGGATTAGCCTACGCAGCCGGCCGCGCGGGTGGGGCAATGCCAGCAGTATTAAACGCAGCTAATGAACAAGCGGTAGCATTATTTTTAGAAGAAAAGATTAGCTTCTTAAATATTCCCCGGGTGATCGAAAAAGTTTGCGATCGCTTTGCAATTCATAACAGTTCTACTCCTAGCCTAGATGACATTTTAGCCGCCGATAATTGGGCGCGTCAAGAGGTATCTAACTGTCTGATTGCCAATCTAGTCTAGATAGTCTAGATTCTGTAGGGATGTTAACTCTAATGTCTCTACAGGTCTAGGATAGAAAAATCACTAATTTCGGCTATTTTTTCTGGTTAACTAGATTTATGATGATTAGGGCAAGAGTTGATAACCCTAAATAACCCTGAAGCTTGATCAAAAATAAGATAAAATAAACAAGATAGCGGTTATTACTTTTAATTTTCTATGGTTACAACTTCTCTATCCCTCCCCGAAATCGCCAGAGAAACCCGTCAAGCGAGTCGTCAACTGGCTATCCTGACTAACGAAGAAAGGAATGAAGCTTTAGAGGCTATTGCTGAGGCTTTGACTGCCAATGCTGATAAAATACTAGAAGCTAATATCGCCGATGTTCAAACAGCCAAGGCGATGGAATTATCTCCAGCTTTATGTGCGCGGTTAGAGTTAAGTCCTAGTAAATTAAAAGCCGCTATTGCCGGGGTGCGAGATGTGGCTAAATTAGCAGATCCTTTAGCTACGATGCAAATTAATCGGGAATTAGATCAAGGTTTAATTCTTCAGAGAATAACCTGTCCTTTGGGGGTTTTAGGGGTGATTTTTGAAGCTCGTCCCGATGCTTTAATTCAAATTACCAGTTTAGCGATTAAATCTGGTAATGGCGTTATTTTAAAAGGGGGGAAAGAAGCGATCCGTTCTTGTCAAGCTTTAGTAACAATTATTCATCAGGCATTGAGTCAAACTAAAGTTAATCCGGCAGCGGTACGATTATTAACAACACGAGAAGAAATTCAGGAACTATTAAAACTCGATCAATACATCGATTTAATAATTCCTAGAGGTTCTAACGAATTTGTTCGTTATATCCAAAATAATACCCGCATTCCTGTGCTTGGTCACGCCGATGGTATCTGTCATCTCTACATCGACAAAGAAGCCGATTTAAGCAAAGCAATTAGGATTACCGTCGATGGCAAAACTCAATATCCTGCCGCTTGTAATACCATTGAAACTTTATTAGTTCATCAAGAAATCTCTAGACAATTTTTACCCGCAGTGGCCCAGGCATTAGAGGAAAAAAAGGTTAAATTATTGGGAGATGAAGCAACTCGTCAGATTATTAACGTGCCATCGGCCACAGAACAAGACTGGCAAACCGAATATAGTGATTTAATTCTGTCAATTAAAATTGTCGATAGTCTAGAATCGGCAATCGAACATATTAATTATTACGGTTCTCGACACACGGAAGCCATTGTCAGCGAAAATTTTAACACAGCCAAAACCTTTAGCGATCGAGTCGATGCCGCCGGAGTTTTTCATAATTGTTCCACCCGATTTGCCGATGGTTTCCGTTACGGTTTTGGGGCCGAAGTGGGTATCAGTACCCAAAAAATGCCCCCCCGCGGTCCGGTGGGATTAGAGGGATTAGTGACCTACAAATATCAATTAGCCGGAGATGGTCATATTGTCGCCGATTATTCTGGGGAAAATGCCCAATCTTTCACTCACAAAGATTTATAGTCGAGAAAAAAGCAGATGTTTACAGGATTAATTCAAGACTTGGGAACGATTCGGGTCGTGGATACTGATAGACTATATTTGTCTGTATCCTCTAATACAATTCTCCAAGATTTAATGATTGGTGATAGTGTGGCTGTGGATGGGGTTTGTTTGACAGTTGAGCAAATTCTCCCAGAGGGTTTTGTGGCCACTGCTTCCCCAGAAACCCTACAGCGCACTACTTTGGGACGAAGGATTCACACAGAAACCAACGTTAACCTAGAAACCTCTCTGCGGGTGGGTAGTAAAATCGGCGGTCATTTTGTCACCGGTCATGTGGACGGAATTGGCTGTTTATTAGAATCGATAATTGTGGCTAATTCTTGGGAAATGACCTTTGCTGCCCCTAGTTCCCTAGAAGACGAGTGGAATAACTACATAGCTCGTTACATCGTCGGTAAGGGCAGTATAGCTGTTAATGGCATCAGTTTAACCGTGGCCGATTGCGATGCCTCCGGCAGCTGGTTTAAAGTGGCTGTCATCCCCCATACCTACGCCGAAACCAATCTTTCCCATTTAAAATTAGGCGATTGGGTGAATCTAGAAGGGGATATTTTAGGCAAATATGTGGAAAAATTGCTAGGAATGCGCTCTTATCACGCTCCTAGCGAGATTAGCCTAGAATTTCTGGCTGAACATGGTTATTAGTTTTCCAGAAAAAGCCTTTTCAACTAGAAAATCAATCTGGCACGACTCGTCATATAAATTTATTGGCAATTTATCCATTAATTTTAGTTTTAAAATTGCCAACCTTCTCGCTCCATTAAACCCTGAACATTGGTACAATCGATAGAAAAGTGTTGACAGACTGTGGGGATTTTGGGAGCATTAGGCTTTAAGGCTTCTTCGGTAATTACGCAACCGTCTTTTATCTTAGCAGCGGCAATAATAAATGGGTCTGCCACTGGTTTTCCTTGTAATCTTGCTTTTTCACTCACTAAATCCTTAAAGTTTCTGATAGAAAAAATTTCGGCAATAAATAAAGTTTCCTGAGCAGTGGGTGGTAAAAATATTTGTTTATTATTGCCATATTCTACTTCTTTAAGCACTTCCCGTACTGATTTTAGTTTACCTTCTGACACAAGCAAATCGATTTTTTGCCAAACGGTAGGAAAACTTTTGGGAAAATAGTTTCCTAAAACCTTAAAACTACTTGTGTCAAAAATGTAAACCATCAAAACAGTCCCTTGTCTAATAAATATTGTTCAAGTTGTTCCACCATAGCAACTTTTTTAATGTTTAGATAATCGGCAACGCGCTCGATATCGTATTGGCCTTGATAGTATTTATTGAACACAAGTTTTAGGTAATTTTCTCCCAAATATGTCGCCTGATTAGCATAGTAATCACCTCCAGATTTTTTATTTTTGTCCTGACTTTTTCCCACCTGCTCACTGTACCACTCCCTTACTTTAAGAGTATATTCTTTCTGGGAGATTAAGTTATTATCTAATAGTTTTCGTAAAACTACTTCTCGACTAACCTTATAATCACTGGAAATTTTCGAGATAATTTTATCGTTAACTATTGTTTCTCTGATTATCTCAGAAAAAACATGATTAGGAAGCAGAAACTCCGCAGCAAATTTATTACAAAATATCTCGATATATTTATTTTCTCCTTGCAAACTATTAATATATCTATCGTTAGACTTAGTAATTCCGTTAGTCTGCAAAAGAATATGTGCTAATTCATGAAAAATGGTAAATGTTTGTCTAGATTTTTCCGTGCTATTATTAAGATAGATGATTGGAAATTCAATATCTATCAAGCAAAATCCCGAAATTTCTCGCTGCTTAAAAGAACGCTTGAAAATAAAAATACCGGCTTCTTCCACGGCACTACGCCATTTTTTTAAGGCAGTTTCCTGATCATTCCAGGTCAGTTGTTCTTCTAGAGTAACGTTTAAATAATTTCTGATCTGTTCGGCTAATTTCCTTAAATCATCACTAGAACTAACCGAAATATCCTGAAAGATTTTCTTGGTACTAGGATTAATATCATTATTAATTTCTGAGAGCGACAATTGCATCGCTTGTGCTTGTCGTAAAGCATAGATAGTATCGGCGGCCAAATTTTCGATTTCAAAGTCTGGCAAAGTTCTAAATTCTTGTTTTTCCTCCGCTTCTAGGGGAGGTTCTGGGAAAAAGAATAAAGCGAGGGGACGTTTATATATTTCTGCTAACTTTTCCAATTGACTATAGGCAGGAAAGTCCTCTCCTGACTCCCATTTCTCGATAACAGAAACATCTTTTTTAAACTTGACCGCCACAGACTCAAGAGAATATCTCGCCCTTTCTCTTGCCCATTGGATTATCTTGGGATTAACGCCTGTCAGTTTCTCGCCCATCGGTTTATCTTATCATCACGAGATAGAGATTTCTAGCTTAATTTAGCTTGTGTGATAGTTTCATTGTACTAAATAATCGCCCAAAATAGAGACAATGTACTGAGTTCTGGATATGTCAGCGAGGGATTGATAATTTTTTCCTATATAAAAAACCAGCCGAAAGCTTGACATTAGCCAAAATACCCAGACAATGTTAAGTTAAATTAACCAATAGCCTAGGCTTGTATTTAAGGAAAACCCCTTATGGTAGCAACACCAGTTCAACAGAAATACGACATTAAAGATATTAGTTTAGCCCCCATCGGCAAACAGCGCATCGAATGGGCCGGTCGGGAAATGCCAGTTTTGCGTCAATTAGCCGAACGTTACGCCATCGAAAAACCCTTTGCTGGACTGCGTTTAGTCGCTTGCTGTCACGTTACCACCGAAACCGCCAATTTGGCAATCGCACTCAAAGCCGGTGGCGCTGATGCGTTATTAATTGCTAGTAATCCCCTTTCCACCCAAGATGATGTGGCCGCTTGTTTAGTCGCTGATTACGGCATCCCCGTTTATGCAATCAAAGGGGAAGATAACGACACCTATCACCGTCACGTTCAAATCGCCCTCGATCACAAACCCCAGATTATCATCGATGATGGTTGTGATGTAGTGGCCACCCTGGTTAAAGAAAGAAGTCACCAATTACCCGACATTATCGGTACTACCGAAGAAACTACCACTGGTATCGTCCGTTTGCAAGCCATGCTCAAAGCCGGGGTCTTATCCTTCCCCGCAATGAACGTTAACGACGCAGAAACCAAGCATTTCTTTGATAATCGCTACGGTACAGGTCAATCTACCCTTGATGGTATCATTCGCGCCACCAATATCCTCCTTGCCGGTAAAACCGTGGTTGTGGCTGGTTATGGTTGGTGTGGTAAAGGTGTCGCTATGCGGGCCAAAGGTTTAGGCTCTAATGTAATTGTCACCGAAATCAACGCCGTGCGCGCCATTGAAGCAGCGATGGACGGTTTCCGGGTTATGCCCATGGATGAAGCCGCTAAAGAAGGCGATATATTCATCACTGTTACTGGTAACAAGCACGTTATCCGGGCCGAACATTTTGACGTGATGAAAGATGGGGCGATTGTTTCCAACTCCGGTCACTTTGATATTGAAATCGACCTGCAAGCTTTAGGCGCAAAAGCCAATAATGTTAAGGAAGTTCGCAACTTTACCCAACAATATAGCCTAAAAAGCGGTAAATCCGTCGTTGTTATCGGTGAAGGTCGCCTAGTTAACCTCGCAGCCGCCGAAGGTCATCCTAGCGCCGTTATGGATATGAGTTTCGCTAACCAGGCGATCGGTGTAGAATACTTGGTTAAAAATAAAGGTAAATTGGCCCCCGGCATCTACTCAATTCCCTACGAATTAGACCAAGAAATCGCCCGTTTGAAACTGCAAGCCATGGGGATTGAAATCGATACCCTCACCGAAGCCCAATTAGAATATATCAACTCCTGGACTTCCGGAACCTAATATCAGTTATCAGTTATCAGTTATCAGGTGTGAGTTTTCAGTTTTCAGATGTGAGTTTTCAGTTATCAGGTGTGAGTTTTCAGTTTACTGAAAATACTTCCCCAACCCCCTTTTTTTACTTTTAAACTGTTTTCTAAATCATAAAAAAATATGACTGAATGGATTACAAATACAATGACTTCGATGGGCTATTTAGGCATAGCCCTATTAATGTTTTTAGAGAATCTTTTTCCTCCCATTCCCTCAGAATTAATTATGCCCCTAGCGGGTTTTACCGTCCATGAGGGACAAATGGAATTTATTCCGGCAGTGGTAGCGGGGATTGTCGGAACCGTAGTCGGAGCGCTACCTTGGTATTATCTCGGTCGGGTTGTGGATGAGGAAAAAATCGAAAAACTAGCCGATAAATACGGCAAATGGATTACCGTTTCCGCTAAAGATATTCAAAAAGCCAATCAATGGTTTAATCGTCACGGTAGTAAAGCGGTTTTACTCTGTCGTTTGGTCCCCGGAGTGCGAACTTTGATTTCCCTACCTGCTGGGATGAATCACATGGCGATGATTCCTTTTTTAGTTTACTCCACCATCGGCACGACCCTCTGGGTCGTTTTTTTAACGGCAGCAGGTTACTTTTTAGGGAAAAATTACCCCCTTGTGGAAGAATATCTGGCTCCCGTCTCAAAAATAGCTCTACTTGTCCTGGTTATCTGGTTTATCCTCTGGATTATCCGCAAACGCAACCGCCGGTATGAGTAAATGTTGATCATAGGTGCTGCGTTACGACGGATTGTCACCTTCCAGTCAAATCAGCAATTTTTGCCGTCTAACGCACCCTACTGGACTGTTTCAGCTAATTTGGTGCAATAGATTCTCCCGATTCCTCCTCCTCAAACACAGGATAAAGATGTTTCAGCTTGACCCTAGCATCGCTGGTCGTAAACGTCCATATTACTGTAGATGCAGTCTGATTACG
>NZ_JADBTZ010000457.1:0-21915 GCF_020245885.1 Microcystis sp. M165S2
ACTGATAACTGATAACTGATAACTGATAACTGATAACTGATAACTGATAACTGATAACTGATAACTGATAACTGATAACTGATAACTGATAACTGATAACTGATAACTGATAACTGATTTACATTCTTTCCAAAACGGAGATTCCTAGGAGAGATAGGCCTAATTTTAGGGTTCTTGCCGTCAAATCACACAAAACTAAACGAGAGGTTTTAATCGGTTCTTCCGCTTTGAGTACAGGGCAACTTTCGTAGAAACGATTATACTTTTTACTGAGTTCGTAAAGATAATCACATAAACGATTGGGTAATAAATCCTCTTCCACGGTGCTAATTACTTGCGGAAGTTGCAGTAATTGTTTAGCCAGAATTAATTCGCTTTCATCCTTGAGAATTAGCGGTGAATTGGCACTTAAATCCTGAAAATTAATACCACCTTCGCGACTGATACTCTGGACTCTAGCGTAAGCGTACAGCATATAGGGGGCGGTGTTGCCTTGCAGATTGAGCATTTTGTCGTAACTGAAAACGTAGTTACTATTGCGATTTTGGCTGAGATCGGCGTATTTAACGGCACTTAATCCGACAGTTTTGGCAGTCTTAGCGATAAAATCGCCGGTTTCTTCTCTTTCCTCGCTTGCCAGTCTTTTTTCTAAGTCAGCTAGGGAACAGGCGATCGCTTGATCGAGTAATTCTTGTAATTTTACCGTCTCCCCGGAACGAGTTTTTAATTTTTTACCATTTTCCCCTAAAACTAATCCAAAAGCGACGTGAACCACTGCCACATTATCGGGTAAAAATCCCGCTTTTTTAGCCACCTGAAATACTTGGGCAAAATGGTTAGCTTGTCCAGCATCGGTGACATAAATTATTCTTTCAGCTTTATCTTGCCGGACTCGATAACAAATTGCCGCTAAATCGGTGGTAGCGTAATTATAACCGCCGTCGGATTTCTTGACAATTAGGGGCAAAGGATCGCCCTCTTTGTTGGTAAAACCATCGAGAAAGACACATAAAGCACCGTTGTCTTCTGTTAGCAATCCCTGTTGATCTAATTCTCTGATTACTGCCTCAAGGTAAGGATTATAAAAAGATTCACCCCTTTCGGTCAGTTTTATATCGAGAATATCATAGATTTTCTGAAATTCCCGCCGTGATTGTTGACAAAGTAACTGCCATGCTTGACGACTTTGAGGATCACCCGACTGTAATCTTACTACCGCTTGACGGGCAGTTTCTTTAAATTTTTCGTCTTCATCAAAACGAATTTTTGCCTTTTTATAAAAGCTAACTAAATCCCCTAAATCGAGGGCATCTGCTTGGGTTAAAGCGCTAGGATAAGCTTCTTGTAGATAGGTGATTAACATCCCGAATTGAGTACCCCAATCCCCGACGTGATTAAGACGAATTACTTGATGATGACGAAATTCCAAAATCCGGGCAATACAATCACCAATTATAGTTGATCGCAAGTGACCGACGTGCATTTCTTTGGCAATATTGGGACTGGAAAAATCGACAATAATTTTTTGACTGGGGTTAGCAGCGGCAACTCCTAAACGGTTGTCGGTAATTAGGTCTTTTAATTGGGTTTCTAGATAACTGGGTTTAAGGGTAAGATTGATAAAACCGGGTCCGGCAATTTCGGGGGGTTGACAGAGATCATCTATCTCTAGATTTTTTAGTAAAGTTGCCGCCACTTCCCGCGGTTTTTGTTTTAATTCTTTGGCTAAAGAGAGGGAAATATTACATTGATAATCGCCAAAACGGGGGTTACTAGCGGCCACAATTAGAGGATCGGTATCAGCGAAGTTTTCCCCAAAGGATTTAACTAGGGACTGGGAAAAGCGTTCTTTTATTTGTTGGATAATGGCAGTCATAGAGAGAATTTAGGAATGAATGTTAGAAATCTATGGGTAATTAGGAAATTTATCTTGCTCTCATCTTGAATAGAATTGATCCGAACGGGGCATTACGTCCATTTTCTTGGTACATTATAAGCATCAAATTTAGTATCTTTACTAATTAGAATTAGCGATCTGTTTAGAGATTGAGCAATTAGCATTCTATCAAATGGATCACGGTGATGCAAGGGTAAAGTACAAATTTTTAGAGTATCAGAAAATGATATAGACAGTAAGGTTATATCTGATGCTTCTAGTTTAGTTTCAATGGTTTCATAACTTTTTTGTAGGGCTAACTTACCTAAATTTAACTTAATCGCAATTTCCCAGAGACTAACAATACTGACATAAACTTCAGGAGCAAAATCAATTTCCTCCCGAAGATTATTAGGCAAGTTAGGATCGTTTTCAGTTAACCAGATGAAAGTATGGGTGTCCAGAAGAAAAGATGTCATCACATATATTCCTGAAAATCTTCCAAAGACTGATCAAAGTCATCGGACAAAGGCAAGGTAAATGTACCTTGTAAAATTCCTGAACGACGTTTCCTAAGAGAAGATTTCTCTATAATAACATCTGATTGATAATTGGCCATCAAATATTCAGCATAGTGAAGCAGCTCTATTTTTAATAACTCTGGCATTGCTTCGACAGTTTCTAATATTTTTGTGTCTATATTCATAGGTTTGGGATATTTAATCTGAGCGAATTCTTACTAATTACTTATTCCTTAACCAATAAAACCACGGCATAAACTGCGATACCTTCTTCTCGTCCTACCGGTCCCAATTGTTCGTTAGTAGTGGCTTTAATTCCCACCTGTTCCGGATTAATCTTGAGAGTTTCTGCTAACTTGGTTCGCATCGCACTAAGGTGGGATTTCATTTTCGGTTTTTCGGCGACAATTACCGAATCAATATTATTAATCTGCCAACCTTTATCGATAATTAATTGATTAACTTGCTCTAATAACTTTAAACTATTCGCCCCTTGCCATTGCGGGTCTGTGGGGGGAAAATAATGACCGATATCGCCTAAACTAAGCGCCCCCAGCATTGCATCCATGATAGCATGGGTTAAGACATCGGCATCACTATGACCCAATAAACCGACAGTATGGGCAATTTCTACTCCTCCTAAAATTAAAGGTCTTCCTGTCACCAATCGGTGGATATCGTAGCCGTTACCAATACGAATATTCATAGAGCAGTCCTCTTGGAGTTATATTAATTATCTTATCGCAAAAGGGAACGGGAAACGGGGAAATATTTATTTGTTTTTAATGGGTGCATCTTATTTTTGTCAATCAACTAAGTTAGTATTTTTAAAGGGAAACTCTCTGCTAAAGTCTGCCGTTACTTTCGATTTTATCACTCAATCCAAGCTTTTGGGGGGTTCTACCCCCCAAACCCCGGAGCGCATTAGTTTTTCGGTGGGATGCTTACAGGCAGCTGCTGATATATCTGTAATAATTTAAGAGTCACTGATAATTGCTGATTGTCGGTATTTCTGCAAATGTGAGATGGCTCCTTTTTAATAGTATTATTAACTGCCAATCGAACTTTAAAAACCCGCTGCCTTCTCCCCACTTGCCACTCTATACTTGTTAACTAAGATTTAGTATAACTCGATCGCTGTTAAAATTGCGGTAGAATCGGGAGAGTAACTCCGAGTTTTTTCTTGGGGATAATCTCCTAACTTCTGACTATCCACGGCCAATTCCCGCAAAGGATAGCCATTTATTCTATCAGATTGAGAAGATATTAAGCATGATAACACTTGTGATTATGTTTTTCGCTGCCTTGCTGGCAGCTGCCGATTTTACTTACCAAGTTTTGATTCATTTTCCCGTACAAATCCTCAATTTTTTGGGGTCGTTGCTGTCCTATGGAGTGATTGGACTGATAATTTTCGTCCTAGTGTGGATTGTGGGTGACTGATTTCTTGGGGTAAAAAAATGAGAGAATTAGCCTTAGCCAATTCTCCCCAATTTAAGCCAACTTTTAGTTTTTACTATTCACTAGCCACTGCTTGGGGTTGTCCTTGCGGTTGGAATTGGAACAGGGAATAAACCACGTTACGACGGATATCAATCATCATTTCTAAAAACATCTCGTAGCCTTCCTGTTTATACTCAATTAGGGGGTCTTTTTGACCGTAACCGCGTAAACCAATCGACTCGCGTAAAGCTTCCATAGCTTGCAGGTGTTCGCGCCATAACATATCGATTTGTTGCAGGATAAAATAACGTTCGGCATCGCGCATTAAACCGGGGCGAATACTATCAACTTGACGTTCTTTAATTTCGTAAGCTTTGCGAACTTCTTCGTGGAGGAACATCTTGATATCATTAACACTCATATCCTCGATATCTTTAGCGGTAATATCTGCCAAGAGATAGACGAATTCCTGAGATTTACTAATCAGTTTTTCTAAATCCCATTCTTCCGCCGGCAGTTCGGGATTAATATAAGCCATGACGATTTCATCCATGGTTTTTTCGGCGTATTGCAGCACCTGTTCTTTTAAGTCCATCCCCTCCAAAACCCGACGACGTTCGGCATAAATAGCGCGCCGTTGATTATTCATCACCTCGTCGTATTCAAACACCTGTTTCCGGGCATCATAATAGAAGGTTTCCACTTTTCTTTGCGCTCCTTCCAAGGAACGAGTCAACATTCCCGATTCAATGGGCATATCTTCTTCCACCCGGAAGGCATCCATTAAACCCGCCACGCGGTCGCCCCCAAAAATCCGCAATAAATTGTCTTCTAGGCTTAAAAAGAAGCGTGTGGAACCGGGGTCGCCCTGTCTGCCCGCTCTGCCTCGCAATTGGTTGTCAATACGGCGGGATTCGTGGCGTTCCGTCCCGATAACGTGCAGTCCGCCTCTTTCTACTACTTCATCGTGTTCTTTGCCGGTGTAATCTTCATAACTTTTGCGAATTAATTTATAGACTTCCCGTAACTTTTGAATAACCTGGTCATCCGTGGGAGCTTTTTCGGCCGCAATAGCGATTTTTTCTTCTACTTCTAATTCCGGTAAACTTTGAGTTCCGTGGGTATCAACGGCAAATTTAACCGCTTCTTTCAGGGTATTTTCTACCTCTTTCGGTAACTCAGTGGGAAAAATTTCCGCCGAGGCGCGCCAGTTTTTTTTCTTTTTACCCGGAGCGAATCCTTGCGGTCGATTTCGTTCTCCTAAACTGGGTAAACTAAAAGCCAAATTGTCATCTTCGGGCATAACTAATTTCGGCATTAAATACTCGCGAATTTTCAATCGGGCCATATAGTCAGAGTTACCACCGAGGATGATATCGGTTCCCCGTCCTGCCATGTTTGTAGCAATTGTCACAGCGCCGGCCCGGCCTGCTTGGGCGACGATTTCCGATTCCCTTTCCACGTTTTCTGGACGAGCATTAAGCAAGTTATGGGGAATCTTTCTTCCCTGTAATAAAAGCGAAAGCACTTCCGATTTTTCTACACTGGTAGTACCGACTAAAACCGGGCGGCCTTCTTCGTGCATTTGTTGACATTCTTCGGCGACGGCGTTCCATTTTGCCTGTTCATTTTTATAGACCACATCGGCTAAATCTTGCCGACGAGAAACGCGGTTAGTCGGGATAATTGTTACTTGCAGGTTATAGACTTTTTCTAGTTCCGTTTCTTCGGTTTTGGCCGTCCCGGTCATGCCGGATAATTTCGGATAGAGTAGGAAAAAGTTTTGATAGGTAATCGTGGCTAAGGTTTGGGTTTCCTGTTGAATTTCTACCCCTTCCTTAGCTTCCACTGCCTGATGTAAACCATCGCCCCAACGTCGCCCCGGTAATACCCGTCCCGTGAACTCATCAACAATAACAATTTCACCACTGCGGACGATATAGTTAACGTCTTTTTTCTGGAGTTCTTTGGCACGAATAGCGTTAGAAATATAGTGCGCCCAGGGATTTTCTTGGTCGTATAAATCGGTAACTTCTAATAGTTCTTCCGCTTTTTTAAAGCCTTCATCGGTCATTAAAACGTTACGGTCTTTTTCGTTAACTTCGTAGTCTCCCGGTCCGTCTTCTACTTCTTGGCGCACTAATTGCTTGGCGATTTCGGCAGCGAGAATATATTTTTCTGTGGGCCGATCGATCGCTCCTGATATAATTAATGGAGTTCTCGCTTCATCGATAAGAATGGAGTCCACTTCGTCGATAACGCAGTAGTTAAAGGGTCTTTGGACAACTTCCCCCATCACTGTAGCCATGTTATCGCGCAGATAATCAAAGCCGAGTTCGCTGTTAGTGGTGTAGGTGATGTCACAGGCATAATTTTTCTTTCTTTCTTCTGGACTCATGCCGGCTTGAATTAGTCCCACACTTAACCCTAAAAAGCGATGTACCTGCCCCATCCATTCCGCGTCACGACGGGCGAGATAATCGTTGACGGTGACGACGTGAACCCCTTTTCCGGTCAATCCATTCAAATAAGCGGGGAGAGTGGCAACTAGGGTTTTTCCTTCCCCGGTTTTCATCTCGGCGATTTGTCCTTTGTGGAGTACCATTCCCCCCAATAACTGTACGTCAAAGTGACGCATCCCTAAGACTCGGATGCCCGCTTCCCGGACAATGGCGAAAGCTTCGGGGAGGATTTCCTCGAGAATCTCCTCTCTTTGCTCATAATTTCTCGCTTTGTCCAATCTTTCCTTAAATTCGCTGGTTTTGCTCCTTAATTCGTCATCGGATAGGTTTTTAATATCTTCTTCCAGCAGGTTGATTTCGGTGACGAGGGGCTGAAATTTTTTAATTTTGCGGGCGTTGGGGTCTCCGAGTAGGGCTTTTAACATAGCAGTTTTGATTCTCTCGCTTCGATTGGCTCTTGGTCTGTGGTGTTAACAATTGTATCACTCTCGTTGGGAGTGGAGAGTCATTTATCGGTGAAAAGGGACTCTTGCCAGTGGGCAAAAATTAAGTTAGAGATGGTATCTTAGAGCTAAGAATATACTGATCTACTTTGATTCCCTAAAACCTTAAAAAACTTAGTATTGCCGACAAAGGAGGGTGAAACCATGACAGAAAGCCTTACCATGGCATCCCTCTACCAGAAACTCTCACAAATCGGACTAAAAAAAAATTATGTCCGAAAAAATGGCTTACCCAGTTGGTGGGATGATGAACTCAATGATAAACCCGTTGCGGTCCTAGAAGGAGCAGGTTATATCGCCAAAAACCTCAATCTTGACCTCTCATCTTTATTAACCCCTCAAGAAGAGGTCAAATTTAATAGACCTCCCCATACTAAATTTAAACAGCACAATAGCCAAAATAACCAACATCCCTATCTAGCGCAAGCTTTAGCGAGTCGGTTTGCTGAGTTAATTTCCTTGGGGGTTGAAGTTAATTATACTCCTTTACCTAAGGATGCTAAAACCATCAGGGAAGACATCTTAAGTGACCAGCCAAAGGTTGACTTGACCTCTCTTTTAGACTATTGTTGGTCTCAGGGAATAGCGGTAGGATACTTTGATCATTTTCCTAACAATACTAAGAAATTTGCTGGATTAATTCAATGGCATTCCACTTCTCCTGTAATTATTCTTAGTTCAAAACATCAACAGTCGGCAAGACTCGCTTTTGACTTAGCACACGAATTAGGACATTTAGCATTAGCACATCTAAAAGATGGGGTATTAGTTGATGAAGACATTACATTTGATAATGATTGCGAAGAAGAAGAAGCTAATCAATTTGCCACTGAATTACTCTTAGGTGATTATGATAACTGCCTTAAACATAGGAAATTCAAAGCTGAAAAATTCAGTAAATATGTTCAAGAACATTTTATCTCTCATCATCCCGATATTGATATAGGTGCAATTATTCTGAACTATGGATGGCATAATAGGGACTACTTTGCTTTAGCCATGAAGACTTTAAAAGTATTAGAACCTAACCCAAATGGCAACAAGATTATTAATGAATATTTGGCCAATCAGTTAGACTGGGATAAATTTGATGACGAAACCTACGAGTATCTAGAAAAGGTGTTAGGAGTTTAATCTTGACTGGTTCTGTTTATTGTTTGGATAATGACATTATCCTAAAATTGGCCACCTGTGGTTTATTTGAGAAAACCCTCAATACCTTTGGAGTTGAGATTAATCAAGTTAAAATTCTTGAGACATTTCAATATAAATTTAAAAGGCAACCGCAACAAAAAAGGAAGAAAAACCCTGTTAAATATAACCTAGAAGACGCTTTATCTGTCGTTGAAACCTGCGAAAAATATCAATCAATAATATCAATCAGGAGGATTTTATTCAATTACAGAAAATTGAAGGAATAGACATAGGTGAGACTATTCTCCTCAGTTATGTTAGATACTTGAATAAACAAAATAATTTAAGCTATTTACTCACGGGAGATAAACGCTGCTTAAAAAAAATAAATGTTCCTGAAACTAATCAGATTACTGGCTACCTTGAAGGTAAAATATGGTGTTTAGAACAATTAATTTTAAAAGATATTGAAATTTATGGATTTAATTGTATTCAAGAGAAAGTTTACCCCTTTAGAGATTGTGACACTAATCTTAAACTTATATTCGGTTATAGCAGAGAATCAGCAGAGCAGGAAGTCAGAAAACTGTTAGAAACTGAAATTAGGCAATTAAGAAAAGAAACGGGAAACTTACTTTATCCCTACCCTCAAGGATAGCAAAATTTGTTGTTTATTTTCGTTGATACAGTCCTGCTGGCGAGCGAGTGGAAGGAACCACTCCAGACACAGAGGACACAAAGAATAAGAGAGCATCCTTGAGAGTGGAGAATCATTTATAGGTGAAAAGGGACTCTTGCCAGTGTGCAAAAATTAGGTTAATGTTCTCTCAAGCGTCGGTTAACTAAAGGGGAAACCACCATATTTATTGATAATTATATCTATAGTTTCCATAATTGCGATCGATTCTCCCAAAATGGAGATAATTTGTTGATAATGTTCTAAGTCATCGTAGCTAAGGTGGCGACCTTTGCGGTCTTTTAGCCACTTCTGACACACTTGATAACCGCCGATATAAAAGTTCCAAATTTGCGGCGGAATCCCCGCAAAATACTGGTCAGAATTAATCAAAATTTGTTGTTTATTTTCGTCATATTTCACCTGTTCAACTAGATTAGAACCCGCCACGGGATAGCTACTAATTTCTTTTCCTGTCCCTTTCATCAGGTGTAACTGCACTAATCTGTCACCTTTTTTGACTAATTCCCAGAATAATTCTTTATCACTGGTGAGAGGAACACGAGGAAAGTCTATTTTTAAAAATTCGGCGTAACGTTGGCGATATTGGGGAGAGTGAAAGACGGCATAAATATAGTTAAAAATGTCTTCCGGTCCAAAGGTTTTCTTTTTGTCTCCTTTGCCATCACTGATAAATTCTAAGTCAAGTTTTGCGGAAAGTTCCTTAATAAATTCTGGCGCTAGATTGGGACGGCGACCATTTGGCGAGTTGGTTGGTTCTGTTTCAAATAAAGTTGGGGTATTGGTTGGGTAAAGATAAAGGGGGAAAATGTAATTTGTTTCTTTTAGAGATACTGTATGGTGCTGAATAACTTTATCGGTGCAGATAGTATGCTCCCAAGCTCTATTTATTTCTACCCCCTTAGACACACATAGTCCTAAGTTATTGTTTTGAAAAAAGTGTTGAGTTACTTCTTTTCTTGGAAGTTCTACTACATCTTCATGGTGATAATAATCTCTTATATCAAATGGACGATACAAACATTTAATAAAATATTGCTCCCACTGAGAATTATTAGATAAATACTTCCTACTTTGATTGATTTTCCAATCTCTTGTTGATTGAATATTATATTTATCACAAATTTCATTTTCAGGAATATTCAAATTTCTAAATTTTTCTATTCTCTTATAAAGAGATTCAAAATCAAAATCAAAAACAAAATGATCTCTGTGAGTTTTTACACCTGTTGAATTAACACACATAATATCAACTATTTTCCAGCCTTTCTCGTACTCTGGGAATAAAGCTGTATTTTGATTTTTTAAGAGATAAAAACTGGCTTCAGGTTTAATAATTTCCCATTCAGTTGAACTAATATCATTTTCATCTAACCAATGATACTTACCCCCAACTAACTCCCTATTCTCTTTAACCTCTCTAACACCCCACAAATCAGCATGATAAACCTTCGCTAAATCTTGCTGACTATCTTGATACTTGATAAAAAATGCAATCGCTACACCTTGCTGAATATCAAACACATTTTGATCGGGTGAACCGTCGGGACAGATTTCTTTTTTCTTGCTATTCCCATGTAAATCTAAAACATAAATCTCATCAAAAGTCTGCATCAAATTTTGACGCATTCCCCGAAAAGTTGGGTTATCTAAATAACCATGATTTGTAATTAACGCCACAACTCCATAACCAGTTTCCGCTACCCGATACTGAGCAAAGCGAATAAACTTCACATAATCATCTAATAAACCTTTGGGGTTTCTCTCTCCCAATGGTTTCCCATCTAATTGATAATAATCCTTAACCAAATTCACAATCCAAGGGTCAGTATTCATCGACTGATAGGAATAGGGTGGATTGCCTAAAATCACCATGACTGGCATTTCTTGCTTAACATCTTTTGCCGCGGCTGCTTCATCGCGAATACGATTTAAAAAACCGTCAGCAGGGGGAATTTGAAAAGCTTCCTGTAGGGTGTTGGTGAGATAGATTCCTAAGCGTTCATCGGCACTAAAATCATAGCCTAATTCCTGAAGTTGTAAACCTAACTTCATGTGTGCTACGGTGTAGGGAGCCATCAGTAACTCAAACCCAAAGAGACGCGGTAATAGATGCTGACTCACATAACTAGACCACATCCCTTTCTGTTGACGAAAACTCTCATAGATATAATCGATAACAGAGTGCAAAAAAGTACCGGTTCCCACAGCAGGATCCAGAATTAAAACTTGGTGAACTTCCTGAGTTTCTTGGCTATTATTAGGATTTTTAATAGTAATTTTTTTGGCATCGGCTAAACCTTTAGGAATCTGAAACTTATTTTTTAGAATATAGTCCACACTGCGAACCATGTAAGAAACCACGGGTTCAGGGGTATAATAAACCCCCCTAGACTCACGCATTTTACTATCGTATTCGGCTAAAAAAGTCTCATAAAAGTGAACTACAGGGTCCTCCTTGCGGGTGCGTTTTCCAAAGCTGCCCAGAATCCCCTCCATGTCTGTTTGTTGTAAAATAGTGGCTAGAGTATCCACGGCCCAAGTAATCCGCTCATCTAATTCTGTACCAGCGATTTGATGAAAAATTCCCCGCAAAAAAGGGTTAGTTTTTGGCAGTCGAAATCCTGCCGTTTCCCGGGAAAAAGAACTGATTTGATCCGTATTACAGCGTGCTGCGAATAAACCATAACAAATTGTTTGTGCATACATATCGGCAAACTGCGCTTCGTTGAGATCACTAATTAAAACTCGTTGAAAAGATTGCAATTGTTGCCGCAGCATTCCCCCGCAATCTTGATCTTTTAAAGCTTGTGCGATCGCATCCCGAATTAACTGCGCTAAAGCGGCCATTTTTTTCGCTAATTCTCGCGGTGTTGTTATCTGAATAACTTTCGAGAGAAAAAATTGACAGAACATTTGTTCTACTTGCAAAATACCCTGGGAATCAGGTTTAATTTGCTTTTTTTGATTAAGAGTTGCCACGGAAGCTGATAGACGCAATTCTCCCGATACATACCAACGAAATTCTAAATGATCGGTGATAATTAAGTTACCCAAAGCCTGTAAATAACGTTTTATTTGGGGAGTATTTTCAACCTTTTTGAGAGAAGTTCCGATATCTTTTGCTTCCAGATGACCAATTTCTACCATACCCTGATTAATCACAAAATCCGGAGCGCCACAAGCAATCCTTTTCGGTTCATTGAGAGCTTGTAGGTTATTATTTAGGGATTCAATTAATTTTTTTAAAGCAGGACGATAACTGTGTTCTGTGGCGTTACCCTGTTGATAAATGCCAGTGATTTCCTCTAGATATTTTGGCAGTGAATTAGTCATTATCGGTGCAGCCTATAAACGTTCTTCTATAGATAAAATATAACCTCATTTGCTTTCAATGTCCCCTGAGATGCGCTCATTCTACTTTATCCCTATCCTCAAGGATACCAAAATTAGCTAAAATGAGATAATCGATAGGCGATAATCTCATCCCAACAACTTCACCAAAATATTAACGATGGTCAAAGTGTCATCTCCCTTATCTCTAGAGCATCTCTATCATGTTCCCACCTATACTATAGCCGATACTGCGCGCTATCTCCATATTCCTTTACCCACTCTGAGAACCTGGGTAAAGGGACGCACCTACCCCACCAAAAAAGGACAAAAAGAGTTTTTACCCCTCATTCAACGGCCTAATCCGAATATTCCCCAACTTTCCTTTACTAACTTAGTGGAAGCGCACGTTTTAAGAGTCATTCACACCGTTCATAACATCCCTCTCGATAAAGTTAGACTTACCCTAGACTATATTAGTGAACAATTTAACACCGATCATCCTCTAGTTCAAAAACAATTTAGTACCGATGGAATTGACCTTTTTATCGAACAATTTGAACATTTAATTAATGCCTCCCGTTCGGGACAATTGACAATGAAACAAGTCTTAAATAATCTCTTAACTCGTATTGAATGGGATGAACAAGATATCGCCACACGGCTTTTTCCCACTATCAACCTAAAGGGGGAAGACTTCACTGATAAAGTCCTCATGATAGACCCGAATATTTCCTTCGGAAAACCCACTATCAAAGGAACAGGAATTCCCACTAAAATTGTCACAGAACTTTATGATGCTGGGGACTCTATAGAAGATATTGCCAATGATTATAATTGTCAACCTTGGCAAATTGAAAAAGCGATTTTATTCGAGTCCAATTGCCAAGCAGTATGACCTATCAATACACCTATTTTATAGACCGCGCTTTAGGAAAGTCTATCGGTGAAGCTTTGCAAAAAATAGGGGTTAAGATTGAATTTCATCATGCTCATTTTGCCCCAGATGCACCAGATACGCAGTGGCTACCTATTGTTAGTCAAAGAGTATGGATAGTATTAACTAAAGATGTAAACATTGGTAGAAATATTTTAGAAGTTCAACAGATAGCCCGTTATCATGCTCAAGTATTTGTTCTAGTTTCTGGTAACTTACCTCGTCAAACAATGGTTAATATTTTTGTGGAAACAATCGATAAAATCGAGAGAATAACCCAAGGTAATCAAGCTCCTTTTATCGCAAAAATATACCAAAATTGTCAAGTTAAATTGTGGAAAAATAAAAATGAATTAACCAGAATGCTAGAAACTATTTAAAACTTATTAAAATAGTTTCTATTCAGTAACAAATTACAACTAAATTTGTTGACAATATTCTCACCATTACCTTTGATGCAATTGTCGAAATTGTCTGAGCAGTGAACCAGTTTAATCAACTTCTTAATCCCCCCACTTGCTGTTAAATTTATTCCCGTTCACTTCACCCAGGGGAAGGGGGGGACTTCTGGCGAGATTTGAGTTAAACTAGAAAGGTTGACTATTGACAAACATCGATCGCACAGGAGTAAATTATGTCTAGAGTCTGTACTATGACGGGGAAAAAGGCCAATAACGCCTATGCGGTGTCCCACTCCCACCGTCGCACCAAAAAATTACAAGAAGCTAACCTACAATGGAAAAGAGTCTGGTGGTCGGAAGGCAACCGTTGGGTAAAACTACGCATCTCCACCAAAGCTATCAAAACCATTGAAAAGAAAGGATTAGCCGTCTTCGCTAAAGAAGTAGGCTTAAACTTAAATTTGTACTAAGCGAGTAGTTCAGAAGTGGAGACGAATCGGCCGTATCGTTGACTCCTGTGCTTTTGATTATTAAGTATTGCAACAGGGAGTGATGTGGGGTGAAAACTACCTTTAAGATTAAAAACTTAAAACGACCTGTTCAGGAGAATTTCAATGTATTCAACCCTATTAATGGCCGCTACCGCCGTGCAAGGTTCCAACGAATGGAGTCCCAAAGTGGCGATTGTCATGATTATCTGCAATATTCTCGCTATTGCTTTCGGTAAAGCGACTATTCAACAACAAAATGTCGGTCCTGCTTTACCTTCCCCCGCTTTATTCGGTGGTATGGGATTAGGCGCTTTACTAGGTACTACCAGTTTTGGTCATGTCCTCGGCGCCGGTGTTATCCTCGGTCTCTCCCGTCTCGGAGTTATCTAAATATTTGTTGATTTTCTCAATCGGTGGCCAAAAGTCACCGATTTCTTTTGTGACAAATTCTGGACTATATAAGTAGGTAGGTGTTAAAAATTGTCTGATCCCCCCGCCTATCGGCACCCCCCTTATCAAGGGGGGCAGGGGGGATCAGAGGCAAAATCTATCTTCTATTTAATTAGAACCACTTACTTATAATAAATATGACTTTACCTCAAAAAAATTCTTTTTGGTACGATGAGCGATTTCAGAAGATTTTTCTACAGGTAATTATCCTGCTAATTGTCTGCCTAATTTTCTGGTTTTTTGGCCACAATTTAGTGATTAATTTCCAACGCTTACGCTTAAGTTTTGGCTTTGGCTTTCTCTTTGATCCTGACCGACCAGCTTCTTTTGCGATTGGTGACTCTCCTATTCCCTACAGTCCCACCGATACCTATTTTCGCGCTCTTTTGGTGGGATTAGTTAATTCCCTCCGCATTATGATTACTGGCATATTTTTGGCGATTAGTCTGGGAATAGTCATCGGGTTAGGTCGCTTGTCGGATAATTGGTTAATTCGTCAGTTGGCAACAATTTATGTGGAAACTATTCGCAATACTCCTCTATTATTACAATTATTTTTCTGGTATTTTGCGGTATTTCTGAAACTGCCGAAGATTGAGGACTCTCTAGAGTTCTTTGGCAGTGTATTTTTAAATAACTCAGGAGTATATTTACCTTTCCCCGCTAATAGTTTCAGGACATGGTTAGCCTTAGCTATCATTGCTTTAGGAATAATTTTCTCAGTATTTTTATATCTAAAAAATAAACTTAGTTTATGTCTAACTAGCCTACTAATCCTAGTTATATTTCCTCTAATCTGGGGTTTACAATGGCAAAGTCCCCAAGTTAATCCTATTAATCAAAATATTGACTTTGGTTTACATCTTTCTTCTGAGTTTGCCACCCTCTTAATCGGTTTAACTGTTTATACAGCTGCCTTTATCGCGGAAACAGTACGGGGGGGAATTCAATCGGTTAATCGGGGACAATGGGAAGCAGCTAAAGCCTTGGGATTAAAACCTTTATTAGTGATGAGATTAGTGATTTTTCCCCAAGCTTTGCCAGTGATTATTCCTCCTTTAACTAATGAATGTTTAAACCTTGTTAAAAACTCTAGTTTAGCGATCGCTATTGGTTATAATGATATTTATGCTATCTCTAGTACCATCGCTAATCAGACAGGAAAAGCTGTAGAAATGTTAATAGTAGTTATGGCAACCTATTTATTCTTTAATCTGGTGATTTCCTTGACTATGAATCAATTAAACAAACGGGTAAAAATTCAGGAAAGGTAGGGTGTGTTAGCAGCGCGTAACGCACCGAATCGCACCAAAAGGTAGTGTAACGCACCAGAATTGAGTGATAAAGTAACTAATGAGCATTAGCAGAATATAAAGCGGTGATAATTGCTGTCACCGCAGGACTAAGACTAGATAAAACTACCACAGAAGCGGTGGCAATGATGATAGTAGTAGCCATTCTCACCATACCGTCTGTACCTTTTTGATAGGCATCAAATTTATAATCTATGCGATCAATTTTTTGTCCTATTTCATCTCGCCACTTACTGAATGCGTCCTGTGATTGGCTGAATTTTTCTTGCAAATCACTAACTTCATCACTTAATTGAATCAACGCCGCTCTGATGTCATCATTACTGGGATTTTCGGGAATTTGCATGACCTTGATTAGCAATAAACTAACAACCGCATACATTATAGCAGTTCTTAGCCATAAATTACAATTTTTTATCGGGAGGAGGAGTCAATCGCCAGCGCACTAAAAAACTATCAATACTTTCTAAACATTCCAAGTCATCTTTAGGTAAATAAGAATCTTTTAACAAGAAAGAAAAAGCCTGCTGAAACTCTTGACTATCAGCTTGAATCGGACTAGCAAAATGACAAGGAATAACCTGTTTAATCGGCCATTGGCAAATTCTATCAACCCATTGACTAACCTCGTCAGTAGTGCGATTAAGAATCAAAGTTTGCAAAATGGGTGCTACTATTAACCTCCCCTCTCGACGCAAATTTAAAAAAGTCCTTTGCCAATCATCACCCCATTGAAAAGGGAATAAACCAAAATAGGCTTTTTTACTCTTTTCCTTAGCAGTAAAAGCATCTCGAAAAACCTTAATCCAATTGGGAACAGCTAAAACCGGAGGTTGAAAATAAAGAGCAAAAAGACAAATTCTCTGCCAACCCCGACGGCGATTTTCTGGGGTATTCTCCACCAAATCCTTAGCACTATTTTTAGCGTGAAACAGGAGAGGATAGGGGTCTAATTCTAAAATAGCCGGAGGATTTTCTGGGATAGAAATAATTCCATCGGTCAGCAGCAGAGTTTGAGAGTAGTGATGAAAAAAAGCCACTTCCGAGAAGTATCCCACATTCAGATCAATTGCGGGTAAAATTTCATAACTAAAATCCTTTCCTAAAGGAGTGGTTGCCGAGTCAGCAGGTAAAATTTCTGTTCGTTTTGCCGGTAAACCCAACCAACTCAAAGGTAAATTAAGAGGAAAACTCCATTGATTAGGAGCAACATAAACTATAGCCTTAGGAAAATAACGGGCAAAAGGACCGACAAAAACCTTATGTTCAATCCCAGAAATCGTCGGCAAAATAATATATTTAACTTCCCCGTGTTGACTTTCCAACTCACGCATTAAGCGAATACATTCAGGAGTCGGGGCCACTGGTGCATAAACAAATAAACCCCCAGATGCTAACTTAATTACCGTCATGCGAATCGGCACGACCACATAAAAAATACCCTGCAATTGCTCAAATGTCCAGAGCGTATCTTTCACCACTTCTTGGCGAATTGTCCGTCTTTGACCGTAGGGATAAAGTGGTACAATTGGCCAAAAAGGCCATGATAAATCTTGCGGACTAATTGCGGCTTTTGTCATCGTCTGATTCTATCGCTGAAAATCTCTATTTTAGTTATCATAAACCCTTCTAATCCCCATGACTAATAAACTGCCCATTGATTCTTTGGTCAATACTTGGAATAGTCTCACGGGGGAAGTGATGAAAAGACTCCCCATCGACCAGTTGACTAATACTGTTCTCCAGTGGTTTAGTGTTAGTGACAGTCAAGTGGCGGAAATTTTAGAAAAAGTCCGTCAAGAATTACCCACCACCGAGGCGCTGTTAATCGGCAAACCCCAAACGGGAAAAAGTTCGATTATTCGGGGAATAACGGGAGTTTCGGCGGAAATCGTCGGGCAAGGTTTCCGTCCCCACACCCAAAACACCCAGCGCTACACCTACCCCGCGGAAGACTTACCCCTGTTGATTTTTACCGATACGGTGGGGTTAGGGGATGCCTATCAACACACAGACACGGTAATCGCGGAATTATTAGCAGATTTAGCCGAAAACACGGGACGCGCCCAGGTTTTTATCGTGACGGTAAAAATTAATGATTTTGCCACCGATAGCCTCCTGGAAATTACCAAACAACTGCGGCAAAAATACCCTAAAATCCCCTGTTTACTGGCTGTTACCTGCCTTCATCAGCTTTATCCTCCTAATACCGCCGATCATCCCCCTTATCCTCCCGATTGCGAGGATATCAATCGCACCTATCAAGAAATTAAAGAAACTTTTAAGGATTTATACGACAATTCTGTGCTAATCGATTTCACCCTAGAGGAAGACGGTTACAACCCTGTTTTTTACGGTTTAGAGGCATTTAGAGACAATTTAGCTGATTTATTGCCAAAAGCCGAGGCTAACACCATCCACCAACTTTTAGATCGGGAAACCAGCAATAAATTAGGCAATCTCTATCGGGACGTGGCGCGACGCTATATGTTAGCCTTTTCCGTCATAGCGGCGACCTTGGCGGCGATTCCCTTACCCTTAGCGACTATGCCCGTGTTAACCGCCCTACAAGTGTCAATGGTGGGGGTTTTAGGCAAATTATACGGTCAAGTCTTAACCCCATCCCAAGCCGGTGGAGTCGTCAGTGCGATCGCTGGCGGCTTTTTGGCCCAGGCCATCGGTCGGGAATTGGTGAAATTTATCCCCGGTTTTGGCAGTGTTATCGCCGCTTCTTGGTCTGCTGCCTATACCTGGGCCCTAGGAGAGGGCGCTTGTGTCTATTTTGGCGATTTAATGGGGGGTAAAAAACCCGATCCTAAAAGGATTCAAAGGGTGATGAAAGAGGCTTTTTCTGCTGCCCAAGAAAGATTTAAAAATGTCGCTACCGGAGGAGATAATTAAGCGGTATTAAAAGATTACATAGCGAGGAGAGGAGAAACCCCTGAAATTCTGTTTACTTTTCTGAAATAAATCAAAAATAGCTTAAAAAGAGTTAAGTTTTTGTCTGGTAGAGATTTCCTATACAGGAGATTTGGCTATAATGACGAGCTAAGAGGTCAGTAAGTAGTCAGATATAATTGCTGTAGCTTATGAATATATCGTCGGTCTTATCACTCTAGCGGTGTGAGAGTTTTGTTGCTTGTGCTTAGATCAAATTAGTGTCTTACTACTTAGATAAAGGAGAAAATATTATGACTCAAGCAAACGACAACGGACTATCAAGAGAAATTCGCACGGTGAATGACACCCTTAAGTGGGTAGAAGAAGTATCAGAGAAATGGACAATTAACTCGGAACAACAATATCCTGTACATTTATGGTTTAGGGGGAATCGCTCACTAGGTCATCAATTGGTTCCTTCGATTTTTAGATTACAGGAAGAAAAACAATGTAGAATAACGAATATTTCCGGTTATTACGTTGATATACAACCAGAGAACTTGTCAAAAATGTATGAGGAAGGTGGATTGTATATACATCTGATCAGGCGACTTCCTGAGATTCGTAGCGAATTTCCTTCGGTACTCGATATACTATCACTATTCAGACACTACGAACTACCTTGCCGATTACTTGATTGGACTGAGAACGTACTTATTGCTCTGTGGATGGCATCGGAGGATAATAGTAAGGATGGAGAACTTTTTGCTTTAAATGCTAGAAAGCTTGCTGAGACGGTAGATCTACCTCATCAAAAAAAGATACCACCAAATACAACAGTCTATATAACAGAATCACTTCATGTCTTATTACGCACTGGTATGGTTCTAACTTCATACCTCGATGAACTTTTTGCTCTACCTTTTGTCAAGGAGGGGTTTCTAGGTAATGGGTTCTCAGAGAGATTCTGGGAGCACCTTTTGAAAGCGGTAAGTTTGATGAAGGAGAACGATATTGGGATAATAGAGGGAACAGAAAACATGGAGCGAACAGAAAACATTATTGACCAAATTATCAAATATATCAAAAATCCATCTAATAGCCTAAGCCAAGAAGATGCAAAACTGTACAAATTATTGTACAAAGAGATGCCGCCTCTAATGAAACAACAACTGCATCTCTATTTTGATAATTCAGTTCCGCAAGAAGATATTGAGAATATGAAAAAAGCTCAAAAAGCCCGGCTTTGGCTGTTCAAGTTTCTGTTTGATCTTAGAAAGCCAGTAACTGTTTTTCCAGAACGGAGAAATATTCGGTTGATAGCACAAAGTGGAATGTTTACGATTAGTGGAGGAGACTTTTTAGTTAAAAAGGTTAAGCGAAAAGGTATTGAGTGCAGGATTCCTCGTCCACTTCATCTAAATCGAGAAAATCAAGACCTTATTTGTGTAGCCCATATTCCGCAAGAATGTAAAAGACCTTTGCGTGTACAATTAGAGAGAATTGGCATTCATGCAGCCAATGTTTATCCAGAACTAGAATCACAGGGAAAATATCTTAAGAATTTGTGGTATGTAGATATAGATTCGTCCAGTGTCCGAGGGTGAACCGACTAATAACAGTTATCAGTTAGACGTTTTCAGTACAATACCGAAGGCACTGCCTAATACTGTGCCGAGCTTGTAGTATATTAACCAAGTGTAATGCGTCTCTCGAACGGGAAACGGCTTTGCTGATTTTAAGTATGAATTGTCCCCTAGACAATTTTTCAAACCTAGTCCTAAGCGTTGGTTGTGGATACGATGCACAATTAGCATCCATATCTTGATTCAGCAACGCCTAAAACTGTTAGAATAGGTCAAATCAATTAACTAGAGGCCCTATGTTAGCTCTAACCTATCCACACATAGAAAAAAGTGACGACCAACCCGCACATTTACAAAGATTACCGCGTATCCGCGTTGCTCAAATTGTCATGGACTACATCGCCTATGGTTGGTCGGTAGAAGAAATCTGTCGTCAACACCTTTATTTAACCCTAGCCGAAGCTCATGCAGCCATGGGTTACTATTTTGACCATCAAGAAGAAATTGACCAAGAAATCACCCTGGAATGGCAACAAGTACAAGAAAATATGACCAATCAAGCTGCCAAGTCGCCTTTTTATGTTCGTATGAAAGCAAAAGGGCTACTGTAAATGACTATTGCCTTGTACATGGATGTTCATGTTCCCCAAGCAATTACCGAACAGTTGCGTCGCCGAGGCATAGATGTATTAACAGCATTTGAAGACGGAACCGAACAACTACCTGATGATCAACTTTTGCTAAGAGTAACTGAGCTTAAGCGCATTCTCTTTACCCAAGACATTCGCTTTAGAGTTTTAGCCGAAACTTGGCAACTAAAAGGCAAACCGTTTTCAGGTTTAATTTTTGGTCATCAACTTGGAGGCACTATTGGTCAATTTGTCAAGGATTTAGAATTGATTGCTAAGGCCTCTGAACCTGAAGAATGGCTCAATACAGTTGAATATATCCCGTTCAAGTAATAGACAAAACATATCAAAAATGTACCATCAGTTTCAGTGAGTAGTCGTATAATGGCTTTATGCAGTTTGACTGGAATAAAAATTCTATCAAAGCACGAAGTCTCATTTGAGTCGGCAAAAACTGTTTTTGATGATCCTCTCTATGTTGAATTCTACGATCCAGAGCATTTAGAAGGAGTTGATATTATGTTAGTTAAAGGAATTAAAAAAGGTAAAATTATTGAGTTATTAGAGTAAGTTTATTTTCCTGATAATGAAGATGTATTAGTAGAAATTAGAGAGGTTAATGATTTTTGGTCAGCTTTGCCCACAGTTAAAAATGAAAGGAAAAAGGCAGTAAATCCGAGAGATGAAAACGATAATTTTGCTGATTTCCACAGATAATAATCTCTGCTTGCGGCGCTAATTCGGCTATCCATTGACGACAGGCTCCGCAGGGAGTTAACTGACTAATATCATCCTTCCCATCGATACAGGCTATAGCGATCGCCCGTACTTCTCGATCGCCCGCTGCGATTATTTGCGCTAAAGTTGCCCTTTCCGCGCACAAACTCAAGCCATAACTAGCGTTCTCTACATTAGTACCAGCATAAATCTTTTTATTTGTCAAGACCGCTGCCCCCACCCGAAAACCGGAATAGGGAGAATAGGAAAGTTTCGCCACTTCCCGAGCAGTGTCACAGAGTTGTTGTCTTTCTTGTTCAGATAGGGTCATCGGCTGCAGATAGCAGGGAGAAGGGAGAAGGGAGAAGGGAGAAGGGAGAAAAAAGCCGAATCCTGACTCCTAAATAGGGTCTGCTGAATAAATCTAAAAACCTTGTTGGGTAAGACTTTTAGACTTTTTGTCAATCAAAAAGTACCAGGCATGGGAGTGATCAGGGGGAAAATTCAGGTACTTTTTCCCTGAAAATTAGGTAGTTGACCAC
>NZ_JADBTZ010000046.1:0-7226 GCF_020245885.1 Microcystis sp. M165S2
AGAAAAAGGATAACTAGATAGCAAGTGATATTCTAGTAGGTTCGGTTCAGACATAATCGTGTAAGACCTAAGTAAGGGAAACCAGAAAGGGCTGTGATGAGCTTCGAGAATCCTCACGCCTTTAAGCCCAGGAGTGTCAACAACACTTATAGGGTTTTGGGAGAGAAAGGTGTATCTTAATATTAGAGAGGATTTTAAAAAAAGATTAAAAGTCTTCGAGAATACCCTAAACTTAAATCTTATCGTTTCCCCGAAGCTATTAACGGAAAGGAGTATCAGGTTATGACGGTGGAAAATCTAGAAACAAATGGGACTCAAACCCCAGCAACCACAGAAGAAAAAACCAGCACTGTGCGCGGTAAGGCTAGTACGGCTAAAACCGCCAAAGATAAAGAAGTGGTCGCCCTTTCGGTGAAAAACAGTCCCGAATCAGCTTCCAAAGCCTTAAAATTCTATCAACCTGAACATCGCTTGCCCGAAAATCGCCCTGTTGGTAGTAGCCATCTTCACTTCACGGAAGATGAAATGTTACCCGGTGGTCGTCCCGTGGAAGTTAGCCATCTGAAAGTTGTGAGTACCTATTCTTCCGTCGGTGGATTGCGTCCTGTCGGCTCTAGTGGTATGGAAATCAGTAGCACTCTAGCGATCTCTGGCAATCGTCCGATCGCTCTGAGTCATCTGCACATTAGCGAAACTTATACAGTCATGGGTAATCGTCCCGTTGCTTCCAATGAAATCGATGATCCCGAAACTTTAATGGGATTTTTGGATTAATTGTTTTGTTGATCAAGATAGATTTTTTCCCTGTCCCGGACGGGGAATTTATTTTTTCTAGCCCACCGTTTTTAATCCCGATGCTGTTTAAGCAAAAATTTTTCTTAATTGTCTCGTTTCTAATAGTGGTTTTTTGCGGTTTCGGATTATTAAATTTTACCTACGATGCTTCAGTTTTAGCGCCAGAGGAATATTATCAGATTCGATCGCTTCATAGTCGCGATGGTATCGGTAAATTTTATCTAGGACGGGAAATCGCTAAAGTCATGGGACACCAAGAAATGTTATGGTTAGAACGTCCTAGTCGCCGTTTCACGGAAAAACCCGATGATCTGATCACCGCACTACATTTAAAACCCACAGACCTAGTGGCAGATATCGGCGCGGGGACAGGTTATTTTAGTTTTCCTATGGCGAATTTAGTAGAACAAGTTTTCGCCGTCGATGTGCAACCGGAAATGTTAGGGGCAATTGATTTTTTGGCCGAGGAAAATCAAGTGAAGAATGTCACCACAATTCTCGCCACAGAAACCGATCCCAAATTGCCTATAAATGCGATCGATTTAGCTTTAATGGTCGATGCTTATCACGAGTTTTCCTGTCCCCGCGAGATGATGGAGAATCTGGTCAAATCCTTAAAACCCGATGGTAGGGTGGTATTAGTAGAATACCGTCGTGAAAATCCCCTGATTCCCATCAAGGCCCTTCATAAAATGACCCGCAGACAGGTAGAAAAAGAAATGGCCGCTGTCGGTTTAGTGCCAGAAGAAATCATCGAGACTTTGCCCCAACAACATTTAATGATTTTCCAGAAAACAAATTCAAATTAGCAAGTTACCCAAGCTAATCCGCGGGACTTTCTTTTTGGATTAACACCTCACCAGCGATTAAACGTTGGGCTGCCGACAGTAAAACATCCTCAATATAGGGCTTGACAAAATAACCTTTTGCCCCTTTAGCAGCGGCGAGATGCTGCATTTTTTGCGACCCTCGCGAGGTAATCATCGCTACTGGTATCCCCTGAAGTTGTTCATCCTCTTGCAGACGAGAGAGCAATTCTAACCCATTCAGGCGAGGCATTTCGAGATCGCAGAGAATCAGATCACAAGCTAATCCAGCCCGTAATTTTTCCCATGCTTCTAAACCGTCTCGGGCCTTTTCAATGCGATAACCAGCTTTAACCAAAGAAATCGCTAACATTTCCCGCGCCGTTACCGAATCATCGACAATCAAGACCCGATGATTCGATTGTGCAAAGAAATTAGCGGGATTACTGTCAATAATCGTTGCATCGGGGTATAAAGGCTGATTACGAGTCGCTTTAATACTATTAGCTAGTAACACTTCCCCCGCAATCATTCTTTCAGCCGCCGAGAGTAAATCTCTTTCCGTGTAGGGCTTGGTAAAATAACCACTAGCTCCTAATGTCGCCGCCACCTGACGATGACGTTTCCCCCCTTGGGAAGTCAATAAAGCCACGGGAATGGACGCTAATCGGGGGTCTTTTTGCAAATTATACAGTAATTCTAGGCCATTCATGCGGGGCATCTCGATATCGCAGAAAACGATATCACAGGGCAAACCGCCGCGTAATTTTTCCCAAGCTTCTTGACCATCCCGGGCCTGTTCCACACGATAACCGGCTTTACTAAAGCTTAAAGAGAGCAATCCCCGGACAGTAATCGAATCATCGACAATCAGAACCATAGCCCCCGATTTTTGGCTAGTTTCCACCGCTACGGGGGGGGCAGGTTGGCGCCAAAGACCACCGTTATCGGTACGCAGACGACCCCTGGCGATGTCGATTAACTCTAACACATCGCCGATCGGCATCACCGTACCATCGCCCAAAACCGTCGCCCCAGCAATCCCAGCCGTTTTCGGAATCGGTCCTTCGATCTGTTTGATGACGATTTCCAGTTCACCGATCACTTGATCCACCTGTACTGCGAGGAGATTATTACCACCGCGCAGGATCACGATCGAAAAAGAGTCTTCCTCCTGTTTGCCAGTATAAAAACTACCGCGACTTAGTTGCCGATTGTAGGAAAGCAATTCGCTTAAGGGTTGGAAGGGTAGTAAAGTATTTTGCCAGAAAACGCAGCGCCGTCCCTCCCTATCCATTTGGATATCGCTGGACCGGAAATCCTTCATATCTTCCACTCCGTCCATGGAGAACCCGATGCGCGCATGATTACTCACACAACACAGGGCCTTACAGATACTCAGGGTTAGGGGTAAACGGATGGTAAACGTGCTTCCTTTGCCCAGTACCGAGTCAATAGTAACGGTCCCGCGCACATCGATTAAACTGGTCTGCACCACATCTAAACCCACCCCACGACCGGCAAAATCATCGGCCTGATCTTTGGTACTAAAACCGGGGTGAAAGAGGAGTTCATAGACTTCTTGGGGACTGAGGTGTTCAGCTTCCCGATCGCCGATCAGGCCTTTTTCGATCGCCTTGCGTTTCACCTGATCAGCATCAATACCGGCCCCGTCATCACCAACGGTGATCACGGTTTGATTCCCCTGTAGGAATGCCCGGACAGAGATGGTCCCGAGGGCAGGTTTCCCTTTGTCCATGCGTTCTTGGGGTGATTCAATGCCGTGGGTGATCGCATTGTTGACCAGATGGGTCATGGGACTATTGAGATGTTCGAGGATCATCTTATCGATGAGAACATCACCCCCTTCCACTTTTAATTCGGCTTGTTTATCAAGTTTCAGGGAAATATCGCGAATTGCCCGGGGTAGGCGATCAGCGGCTTGACTAAAGGGAACCATGCGCGATTTGGTCATCCCTTCCTGTAGTTGGGTGGTGGCCTGTCGCAGACTGCGCGTCACCTGATCGGTTTCATCGAGGACAAATTGAAGATCAGAGCCCGATTCTCGCACTCGTACGATCAATTCGATCATCTCTTGGGATAATAAATGGAAATCGGTAAAACGGTCGATCTCTAGGGCATCTAGTTCGCCAGCCATGGCCGAATCCCCCTGATTTTCTCCCTGAACTCTACCGTAACCGATGGCACCACCGGAATTGCGACTAGCCAGTAAAGCCCCTTCTAGGAGGCTTCTTTCATAGAGATCCTGCATCCGACTGCCCACATCACCCAGATGTTGGACGCAGGTTAGCAAATTATCTAAAAAGAGACGCAGGCGATCCTGTTCCTCTTCAAGGCGATTGCGTTTAACCACCAGTTCCCCGATCAGATTGCTGAGGTTATCCAATTGTTTGATCGGCACCCGCATCGTCTGTTCAAAAGCTTTACTGACAAGGGGACGCAGGTTTTTTGACCGGACTGGTGGACTGACGCTGACCGCCGGATTTGCTGCCATCACCTGATTGGTTTCTTCGAGGAGTTTTTCTAAATCCTTGAATTCATCCTCTCGGAGGCTTTCTGGGGCAATTTCCCGTGATTCTAACCCTTGCAGAGGTTCCACCGCAGCCACCAGGTCCACTGCTGGGGATTCCCAGAGGAAGGCCTCTAGGGATTCAAAGATGTCTGGTAGTGGCGGTTGCGCCGGTGGCGTGGGTTTTTTCAGAAAAGCTTCTAAGTCTTCGAGGCTGTCGTAAAAATTGGGGTTGCCGATGGCTATAATTGCTTCTGAGTCCAAGACTACCGCATTTTCTAGCAGCAGAGATTCGAGATCATCCCCATCTTCCGGTTCTAACTTGGGAGCCGGTCCGGGGGTATAATAAAGATCATTAGTGGCGGATTCTTCCCAATTGATACTATCGCCAAAAAGTTCCTCTAATTCCCTTTCCGAGGTCAAGGAAGACGGGGTTTGCCCAAGATAGGCCCCGGCTCTGGCCACCAGAGAAGAACTCTGCTCGAATAAAAAGCCGAGTTCATCTAGAGCCTCGTCACCGTCGGTGTCTTTGTCTTCTAAACTCTCTAACAACTGTTCGAGATCCTCGTTAAAGAGATGATCCGAGTCGGGTTTCATCATGATTTGCTTCCTGCCAAGTCTTCCTTTTTGGTCAACCAATACGCTCTCTTCAGCTTCAGATTACCTAGAATCTTACTCGATAACTCTATCCACTAGCAATTTTTTTATGGCTAATCAAACTCTTGGACTCGATCGACAATTTTATTCCTATTATCAATCTATCTGTCTGCGAGAACCCCCTATTTTAGCTCAATTACGTCAAGAAACTGCCTCTCAACCCCTGGCAGTCATGCAGATTGCCCCCGAACAAGGTCAGTTTCTGGCTTTTTTGGTACAGGTGATCGGGGCGAAAAAAACCCTAGAAATAGGGGTTTTTACCGGTTATAGTTCTCTAGTGGTGGCCTTAGCTTTACCCCCAGAAGGCCAGCTGATCGCCTGTGACCTAAGGGAAGAATATACCAGTATAGCCCGCCGTTATTGGCAGCACGCCGGTGTCGCCGATAAAATCGATTTAAGAATTGCCCCGGCCCTGGAGACTTTAGATCAATTAATCTCCGGGGGAGAAAGTAATAGTTTTGATTTTGTCTTTATCGATGCCGATAAAAGTAATTATGATGCCTACTACGAACGGGCGTTACAATTGGTCAGAAATGGCGGAATTATCGCTATCGATAATGTTTTTTGGTCGGGACGGGTAGCGACGGCCGATAGCACTGATAATCGCACCAACATTATCCGTTCCCTTAATGCCAAAATTCAGCAGGATGAACGGGTAAATATCAGTATTATTCCTATTGGTGATGGTTTGACCCTGGCCATGAAACGGTGAAGAAGTTGGGGAGAGTAGAAAAGCTTTTGCTCTTGCGGAAACCACCCAGGACAACGCTACATCCCTTAAGCTCCTTAACGACAGCACTAAGTTATCTATCAGTTCAACGGAGAGGGTGGGATTTGAACCCACGTTAGGTGTGACCCTAAAGCAGATTTCGAGTCTGCCGCATTCAACCACTCTGCCACCTCTCCACAGGGTTTGAGTCCGGATTATCATTTTAACAGATTACTTGTCCTCGGATTGATTTTTTTTGATAAACCTCTTGCATAATTGATTTTTGAGGGTTTAAAAACGTCAAAAATAAGGATTAAGTGGCATAAAATATCCAAATAAACCATTTAATTGATTATTATTCATTCTTAATTCTCCTGACGACCGACTACTGACTCCTCACCAACCACGACAATTTTTGATTTTTACAAGAGGTCTGATGAATCAAGCTCCTTTTCTTCCAGTTAACCATCCCCAGCCTAACTTTCTCCACCGGTTAGGGAGTCTCTGGAAATTTTCCCGTCCCCATACGATTATCGGCACTTCTTTCAGTGTTTTAAGTCTGTATTTAATTGCTTTGGGCAATATTAGCGATTTTTTTAGCCATTGGTCGGTTTTATTGCTCACTTGGGTCGCTTGTCTTGCGGGTAATGTCTATATCGTCGGTTTAAATCAGTTGGAAGACATCGACATCGATAAAATCAATAAACCTCATCTTCCCCTAGCAAAGGGCGAATTTTCTCGGTTAACAGGAGGGTTGATCGTGGGTTTTACTGCTATTTTAGCAATTATACTGGCTTTTATCGGTGGTTTTTGGCTGTTAATCACCGTGGGGATTAGTTTACTCATCGGTACTGCCTATTCCTTGCCACCAGTGCGGTTAAAACGCTTTCCTCTCTGGGCAGCCTTCTGTATTTTTACCGTCCGGGGTGTTATCGTCAATTTAGGTCTTTTTCGCCACTACAACACAGTTATTAATCAAAATCAGTCTATCTATCCCTCAGTCTGGGTTTTAACAGCTTTTGTTCTTGTTTTCACCGTTGCGATCGCTATTTTCAAGGATGTTCCTGACCTAGAAGGCGATCGCATTTACCAGATTACCACTTTTACCCTGCTGCTCGGCCCTGAAAAAATCTTAACAATTTCTCTATTGACAATTTCTCTATGTTATGCGGGGATGATTACCGTCGGTCTCTTGGGGATAACGGGAATTAATTCTCCTCTGGCCATTGTCGCCC
Source organism: Microcystis sp. M165S2 (assembly GCF_020245885.1). Classification (NCBI taxonomy): domain Bacteria; kingdom Bacillati; phylum Cyanobacteriota; class Cyanophyceae; order Chroococcales; family Microcystaceae; genus Microcystis; species Microcystis sp. M165S2. Next base: position 6,733 of record NZ_JADBTZ010000046.1, read on the forward strand.
ATCTGCTCCTACTTCTTCTTCTTTGGTGGCGTAGTCGCAGGGTAAATTTAGAAGATAAAAGCGAAATCAGCCGATTTTACCAATTTATTTGGAAATTATTCTTTTTAGAATACATTATATTCCCCCTGGCTTGTTTGATATGAAAATATCTCCTTTTTTAGCGGCCATTCCCTTACTTTTGCTAGGTGGTACAAGCGCACCTAGTCAAGAAACCATCGATCCGCAATTATTAACCGGCAACCTTCATTTAAACCTGAAAAAGTGATGGGGCTTAATGCCTTGCCAATTGGGCATTGTAGTCGTGTATGAAATACCAGATAGCCCCGATATGATTATCCATTTTTTTAGAGAAAGATAGACTCTGTCTGACCAATCTAGAAATTCTTTGTCGAAGAGTATTATTTAATCTTTCAATAGGATTAGTTTGACCAGTTTCTTGACCAACTGGTCGATGACGTTTACTGGGAATTACTGTCTTATAGGACTCCCAAAAG
>NZ_JADBTZ010000047.1:0-11080 GCF_020245885.1 Microcystis sp. M165S2
TCTTGCTATCTTCTCCTGAAGTTTTAACCAATTGTTCGAGCCTTTGACTTGATGTTGCAAGCGTCTTTGTAGCAATTTAAGCTTACTCTGTACTTTCAACAAAAATCGAGGGGCTTTGATTAAATCTCCCCGTGAAGTAGCGACAAAACTCTCAATTCCCGCGTCAATTCCTAAACAGGTCTTCCCTACTGTCAGATCGGGAACTAATTCCGTAGATTGGAAAGAAACCAAAACGTAAAATCCCGACGCTTTTTGGATAATTCGAGCTTGTTTAGGCTCAAACCCAGACGGGTACTCCCTAGATTTCCTAATCCGAATTTTTCCCAATTGTGGAAAATTTAAGTATTCGTCACCTAGAAAATTTTTCGAGAGCGCGGGGAAAACAAAACTTCGCATCTTTTTCTTAAATCTAGGAAAGCCGAAGCCTTTCGATTTCATGTGGTCAAACGCTTTATCTACAGTTTTTAAAACTTGCTGTAAGACTTGAGCGTTAACCGTCTTTAATATCGGGTAAACTTTTTTAGCTTCCGTTAGATTTTTAGCTTGAACGAAGTAATTTGGATAGGGTTGATCCGCAGGAATTATGTACTCAGAAACTAGCGAACAGCGATCCGCAAGACACTTTCGAGAGTTTAACCAATCTTTCCGTTCCGAGAGCGCGTAATTATAAACGCTCTTACAAACATCAAGAATGTGGACAATCTCTCGTTCCTGTTTCTTGTTTACCTTTAGTTTGTACTGGTAGGTAAGCGTTATCACTGTCGTTAGTTTCGTGATGTGATGTATAGTTAAATTGTAACACTTACTGCCTAGTATATCAACTAATTACAATCATGGACCAAACTAATCGCTAACCTTAAAACAGTTAGTAGTCGCTTAATTAGACAAGAATTTCCGGATTTGGCGGCAAAGTATTTCGACAACAAACCCTATTTTTGGGCGGGAGCTTATTTCGTGGCTAGTTGTGGCGACGTTACTGTCGAACAACTAAAAAAATACGTCGAGAACCAAAACTCCCCAAAAGTGGAAAGGCTACTGCGTTAGTTTCATTCTGGTAGCGATTCATCTCCCGTTAACCGCTACGCAGTTTAACGGGAGTCCTCTCGCGACCTTGAGATAGGGGTGAGGGGTGGGGCAGATTTTTCAGGGATCGGTAAACAGTAAACAGTGAAAATACTCCTCACCTAATACCGCTTACCGATCACCGATAACTTAATTATTGGCCATTACCCAATTAACTAGAGTGCGGACGGGAAAACCAGTCGCCCCGGAATTATTAACTCCATTTTCTTTATCGGACCAGACCGGTCCTGCGATATCTAGGTGGAGCCAGGGAGTATTATTAATGAATTGCTTCAAAAATAAAGCGGCTGTAATGGAACCGCCAGGGCGCGGGCCGGTGTTTTTCATATCGGCAATTTGAGACTTCATCCCCTCGAAATATTTTTCTTCTAGGGGCATTGGCCAGAATTTTTCGCCGGCTAATTTAGCGGCCTCTTGGAGTTGAACAGTGAGACTCTCATCGCTACTCCATAAACCGGCGATATCGTCCCCCAAAGCGATGACACAGGCCCCGGTTAAAGTGGCTAGATCCACGATCGCATCCACCTCTAATTTTTCCGCAAAAACCAAGCCATCGGCTAGGGTTAATCGTCCCTCGGCATCGGTGTTATTGACTTCAATAGTTTTGCCATTAGAAGCGGTTAAAATGTCCCCGGGGTGCATAGCGCGACCACTAATCATATTTTCTGTAGCCGGACAGATAAAGTGTACTTCCACTTCTGGCTGTAATTGGGCGATCGCCTTGGCTGCGCCTAGGGTGGCGGCACCACCCCCCATATCCATTTTCATGGTTTCGATGCCACTGCCGGCCCCTTTAATATTCAAACCGCCGGAATCAAAGGTTAAACTTTTGCCGACGATTGCTAGTTTACGTTTCGGGGTTCCTTGGGGTTTATAGATTAAATGAAGGAATTTCGGGGGAATATCCGAGGCTTTGGCTACTCCTAAGAAGGCTCCCATGCCCAAGCTTTCGCATTCTTCCTGTTCCAGAATTTTGAGACTTAATCCGTATTCGGCGGCAATTTGCTCGGCGGTGGCTGCCATGGTCAGGGGGGTGACGGTGTTAGCGGGAGCATTGACTAATTCTCTGGCCAGAATCACTCCAGAACAGATTTGCTCGGCCTTGGCGATCGCCGATAATTGTTCTCCTAAACCCAATAACTCGACGGTTTCTAATTTGGCTCCTTTTTCCTCTTTAGTGGACTTGAAGCGGTTATCCTGATGAGTGGCCAGCAGCAGCCCTTCCGTGATTGCTCCGGCAGTGGCGGACTGATCGCCAACTACCGGTAAACTGATGGCCAGAGCTTGGGTTTTTTGTTGTTTGGCCAGACGAGCGATGGCGGCGGCCGCTAGACGCAGGGTTTGCAGGTCGAAATCGGCAGTTTTTCCCAATCCCACCAGGATTAATTTGCGAATCGGACCTCCACCACCTAGACGAGTCGCCGCATTGCTGCCTAATTTTCCCTCGAATTCCGTCTCGGAGATGAGCTCCTCTAGGGTTCCCCCTAGTTTATCGTTCAATTCTGCCAATTCTCCTGCAATCTCTATGGCTCCTTCTGGTAAACCTAGGGCTAAAGTGTCTCCTGTCCAAGCAAGGAGCGAGGTGTCAGTCGATCGAATATCCATTCTTTATCTCGATAATTCTTTGCAAAATGCTTCTATTAATCACTATACTGTAAGCTCTATCAGTTATCATCGATCATCTATTCAGGCCTACTGGCTCCCTGTCAAGAATCAAGGTCTAGCCAAAATCATTATCTAAAAATGTCGGGTTCAAGACCCTCTCTGTTCAAATCATTAGATAAATAGTTAGCGGTTGGCAAGCTAGGAAATCGAACCTAGAAATTATCGATGTGATCGTGTACTACAGAGTTTCTCTCGCCATTAAGATAACTGCTATAATGTATTCGCTAACTCTAAGTGGTCGAGCAAAATTAAAGTTAACCGTGAGGCAAGGGAATAACCCAGAGGCAATAGTCAAGGCTCTCAGCTTTATTAATGTTTCTTGATACAAATGTATTTGTTGAGAGGGTTTCCGAGGAAATATGAAGTGTAAACTGATTAGGCATTGTTCCTGATTCCTGATCCTGACTGGGGATAACTGCCATGGGTTCTACTACTTAGAAAAAAATTATCAAGTTTGTATTGATCGCTCAAGGAGAAATTTTTATGGAAATATCTCGTCCTAATCAAGCAGAATTAACCGCAGAAGAACAACAGGAACTAGAAAAGTTGCGAGCTATTATCGAACAGGCTAGTGTTGATGGCGTGATCACTCAAGGGGAAAGGGAAAGAATCGCCCTAGCTATGAGATCTGATGGTAAAGTGACCCTGGAAGAATTAGAGTTAGTCAGAACTTTAATTACCGAAAAAGTGAGCAAAGGGGAATTAGTTCTCGATTATCTTTAAACTCTGGAAAATCGGATAAAAAAAAGACGGGGTGAAAACCCCGTCCTATTTGCTAAGAATTATGACAAATCCTTGACTTGTGATACTAATTGTGCTACCACATCTTGAGCGCTACCAAAGAGCATAAAAGTTTTGGGATTGTAGAATAATTCGTTTTCTACCCCGGCAAAACCCGATCGCATACTGCGCTTAATCACGATCGTGTGCTGTGCCTTATCCACGTCGAGAATCGGCATTCCATAAATCGGACTAGCCTTATCGTGACGGGCAGCGGGATTAACCACATCATTCGCCCCAATAATTAACGCCACATCGACGCGCTCAAACTCAGGATTAATATCATCCATATCGTAGAGTTGGGGGTAGGGAACGTTAGCTTCGGCCAGTAATACATTCATGTGACCGGGCATTCTTCCCGCCACGGGGTGAATAGCATATTTAACCTCAACGCCGTTTTTTTCCAACTGTTCAGCCAATTCTCGCACCGCGTGTTGTGCTTGGGCCACCGCCATGCCGTAACCGGGTACAATCACCACAGAACGCGCATAACCGAGCATCATTGCCCCTTCTTCTGAATCGATGGCATGAACCGATTTATCAAGGCTAGAAGTGGCGCTCGCTTTGCCCCCGGCACTAGCACCTGTACCAAATGCCCCAAATAGTACACTAGCCAGCGATCGATTCATGGCTTTACACATGATCTGAGTCAGGATAATCCCCGACGCACCCACCAAAGCACCGGCGATGATCAGCATACTATTCATCAGGATAAAACCGACTACACTAGCGGCAATCCCCGAAAAAGAGTTTAAGAGGGAGATAACCACGGGCATATCGCCGCCACCGATGGGAAGCACGAATAAAGCCCCGAAAATTAGGGAAAGTACCACCAAGGTCAGGAAAACATCGATCGAGGTGGGATCAAAAAAGAGATAGACACTACCCCCTAAAAAGGTGAGTAGCAAGAGAATGTTAAAGGGTTGTTGGAAAGGAAAAGTTACGGGCGCACCAGTGATTAATTCCTGTAATTTGGCAAAAGCGAGGACACTACCGGTAAAAGTGACACCACCGATCAATACACCCAAAATAGCGATCAGTATCGAGTCAAAGGCAATATTTTCACCACTTTGCAGTAAACGCCAGTATTCGCCAATGGCAATTAAAGCACTAGCCGCGCCGCCTAAACCGTTAAAAATCCCCACCATTTGGGGCATAGCTGTCATCGGGACTTTTTGCGCCGAAACTAAGCCGATAATCGAGCCAATCACCAGCGCCACGGCGATTAAACCATAGCTGAGGATTTCTTGATTGATTAAGGTGGCAATAATGGCGATTAGCATCCCGATCGCAGCCAGAAAATTGCCTTGACGGGCGGTAGCGGGGGAAGATAATTGTTTAAGACCGATGATAAATAAGATGGCGGCGAGTAGATAGGATAACTCGATCCCTGTGGTAAGGGCATTATTCATGATTTAGCCTCTTTTTTCTTGAACATTTGCAGCATTCGATCGGTAACGACAAAACCACCGACCACGTTAACCATCGCCAAAATAACGGCAATTAACCCTAAAATTACGGTTAATTCGTGCCAATCCGTGCCTCCGGCGATGAGGAGCGCACCAACAACGGCGATACCGGAAATTGCATTCGCTCCCGACATCAGGGGTGTATGGAGAGTGGGAGGAACTTTATTGATCACCTCGAAACCGACAAAGGAAGCGAGGACAAATACCACTAAAGCGGTTAAAAGTTGGGCAGTCATTGGTTAAGTAAAAAGGGGATGGGGGATGGGGGATGGGGGATAGGGGATGGGGGATGGGGGATAGGGGATGGGGGATAGGGGATGGGGGATAGGGGTTAGGGGATGGGGGATGGGGGATGGGGGATGGGGGATGGGGGATAGGGGTTAGGGGATGGGGGATAGGGGATGGGGAGAAAAAGCTGATAGCTAAAAAGCCGATAACTGTTCACTGAGGGCGGATTTAATGCGTTGGTTGCGGATTTCGCCGGCGTGGGTGACACAGGCGCTATCAATGATGTCATCGGCAAAATCGAGGTTTAAACTGCCGTCTTTGCTGACTAGAAGTTGTAGCAGCATTTGCAGGTTTTTGGCGTACATCTGGCTGGCATTGGTGGCCACTGTGGCAGGAAGATTAACGGCTCCGACGATTTTGACCCCATTAACGATGATTTCTCGTCCCGGTTGGGTGTAGGCGCAATTTCCGCCCTGTTCCGCCGCTAAATCAACGATTACCGACCCCGGTTTCATGGTGGCGATCATTTCTTTGGTGACTAGCAGCGGGGCCTGTTTCCCCGGTACTTGGGCGGTGGTAATCACCACATCGGCTCGCTTAATTGGTTCCGTTAGGGCTTGACAAATGCGCTCCTGTGTGCTAAGAGAAACCTCTTTGGCGTAACCGTTATCGGCGACGGTATCTTCTTCTAGGGGCATTTCAATAAATTTCGCCCCGACACTCTGCACTTCTTCTTTGACTTGGGGACGAATATCAAAAGCCTCCACCACTGCCCCCAAACGGCGGGCGGTAGCGCAAGCTTGCAATCCGGCAACTCCTGCCCCCAATACCAGCACTTTGGCTGGGGCGATCGTACCGGCGGCGGTAGTCATCATCGGGAACATTTTCGGCAGCCCAACAGCGGCGAGGAGTACTGCTTTGTAACCGGCGAGGTTAGCCTGAGAGGAGAGGGCATCCATGCTCTGGGCGCGACTACTGCGGGGAATTAATTCCATGCTCAAAGCTGTGATCCCGCGCTCGGCTAATTTGGCAATGCGCCGGGGCTGACGCAGGGGATCGAGAAAGCCGATGAGGATACCTCCACTTTTCAGGCGATCGATCTCGCTATCGCTAGGAGGGGCGACTTTGAGAATAATATCGGCAGTTTCATAGATATATTCGCTGTTTTCGCTCAGGGCGGCTCCCACGGCACTATAGGCACTATCGGCAAAGTTAGCGCTAATTCCCGCCGTATTTTGGACAATTACCTCAAATCCCGCCTTGACTAAACGGGCGACGGTATCTGGCACTAGCGCCACCCGCGCCTCGCCTTGGTCACTTTCTTTGATTATGCCGATTTTCATGGCTGGGTTTCTCCTTAATAAGTCCTTCTCTTGTCCTATGCTGTTAGGGTAAGGGTTTCGTTAAATGCGATCGATCCCTTGGGATAATTTCGAGTCAAAATTGCTTTTCACTTCCATCCTAGCTATCCTCACCTTTCTGGCTCTTTTTCGGGCTAAATCTTAGGATTATCTTCAGAATTAAAGGGTTTTGAGCGGCATTGCTTGGAAATTTTTACCTAGTGATGAGGTACAAGTTTTTCGTTCTGGGTAACGCCAGAACGGTTAACAGTAGCCAGTCTTCGGTCGTAGATACCAGATTAAGTTATACTTCATATTGATGAGAAAGGCTGTAATAGGTCTCGATGCGCTCCAAGTTTTACAGTTCTTTTAACTTCGATCGCAATTCCTCTAATTCTGCATCTACTGCTGAATCCCTGACGGTGTTTGCTGGAGGTAAATCGCGTTGATTAGAAGTTGTACCGGGTAATACTCCCCCAGACATTTCTGCTTTTAGCAGTGCTAATTCATCATCCACATCGCTACCCGCTTCTAGTGGAGCGAATTGCTCTATGATGTCGATGCCACCGATTTCACCGTAAGCTTGACTAGGGGCTTCTAACTCGATAAATTTTGCTTCCATGCGCTGAAAAGCTGAACGGTAAATACTATTGTTCCCATTCTTAAAAATAGTTAAGTTTTTTTGTAAATTATCGACTTGAGTTTTAATTTGTTCGATCTGACTTTTGATGATATTGGCGATATTAATATGATTCTCTTTTTGTCTAAAAGCTTCTCTAACAAGGGAATAATCTACTTGAGATATAGCTAATTTAGCTCTCCTGTCCCATTTTAAAATTTCAGCTAGTTCTTCATTATATTGTTGTTCGGCTCTTTTTTGTAAAGTGATTATTTCAGTAATGTCTAATCTTGGTAATTTCTTTTCGATTTCTATCCCGTCCAATTCGCCATAAATTGGTCTAACTTTTTCCTCTAGGGACTCAAAAGCTGCTAGGTTAATTCTAGTATCTATACTGTCGAGAGTTTGTTCGTTAATTTTTCTTTCTAAAATTGGCAATTTTTCTTTCAGTTTATCAACTTGGATATTCAGGTTTTCCAGTTGATTTTTAATAATATTTGCGGTATTAATGTGATTTTTTTTATGTCTAAGAGCTTCTTTTGCCAGAAAATCATCACCTTTATCTAGAGAGAGTTTAACTCTTTTTTCCCATTTTAAAACCTCAGCTTGTGCTTGGCTGTACTGTTGTTCTGCTCTTTTTTGTAAGGCAATTACTTCGATAATTGAGGAACGTAAATTAGATAAATTATAGCAAAGACCAAGGTGCTTAGGACAATCCATCGCTGAAACCCTGTTCAGATAAGAGTTTGAAAATTGAAAGCGTCCTAAATAACCCATTATTTGCTATATCCTGCATAATAGCGATGGTTAATTATGACTAGCAATTAATATTTCCTATCTGAACAACAAAATTATACTAAATCCGGTTATTAAAAACTGATTATTTATTTTCCCCTTTGCATGAGTGCCTCTTGCATGAGTGCCTCTCCTCATAACTAGCCTATACTCAACGGATTTAGTATTAATAAATAGAGACGTACCATAGATGATACGTCTCGATGCGCTCAAAGTTTTACAGTTCTTTTAACTTTGATCGCAATTCCTCTAATTCTGCATCCACTGCCGAATCCCTGACGGTGGTTGCTTGGGGTAAAGTGGGTTGACTAGAAGTTGTACCGGGTAATGCCCCCCCGGACATTTCTGCTTTTAGCAGTGCCAATTCATCATCCACATCGCTACCCGATTCTAGTGCAGCGAATTGATTTTCGATGCCGATGCCACCCAATTCACCGTAAGCTTGACTACGGGCCTCTATCTGCACAACTTTTTCTTCCATGCGCTCAAAAGCGGACATGGAACTACTGGTATCGATACTGCCGAGGGTTTTTTGGAGTTCTTCGTTAGCTTTTGCGGCTCTGGAGCGAGCTACTAACATATTTTTCTTGGTTTTTGCCTCAGAAATCTTACTTTCGAGCGCAATCAAGTTTTTTCTCAGACTTTCTACCTGTACCGTTTGCTGATCCAGTTGATTTTTGAGAATGGCGGCGGTTTCCGTGAAATCTTTCTTGCGTTTAAGAGCTTCCCGGGCGAGAGTTTCATCCCCTTTAGAAAGGGCTAATTTGGCTCTTTGTTCCCATTTAACCGCTTCTGACTGGTCTTTGCTGTATTTTTGTTCTGTTTGTCGTTGTTCGGCGATCGCTCTAGCGACCGCTTGACGTACCTGTACTAGATCCTCTTGCATATCACTGACAGCTTGCTCCAGCATTTTTTCTGGATCTTCAGCCTTGCTCACCATATCATTGAGGTTAGCTCGGACAACTCGGCTAAGGCGATCGAATAAACCCATGACGCTCTTGTTCCTCTCGGTGTGTACTAAATCGGTTAACTGTTCTTAAAATTTCCCATGTTGCCTAACGGCTTATTCTCCAATATAAACCACGAGAGCTAGGTTAGGGGATAGGGTATTAGGGTATTGGGGTATTGGGGTATTGGGGTATTGGGGTATTGGGGTTTTAGTTGAAATTTTCCCATCACCCCATCTCCCCATCACCCCATCTCCCCATCACCCATCCAAGTTTTCTTGTTTTAACTTGAGTAATTCGGCTTCAATTTGTTTTTGTCCCTCCAAATCTTGGAATTGTCGCTCTAAGGGGTCTTTATACTGGATTAAATCGGCTTCGGATTCGGCTTCTAAGACTTTTGCTTCTAATTTCTCGAAAATAGTCCCCATCTGACTGCTGTTCAAACTGCCCATAATTTCTTGGGCTTTTTGGCTGGCGCTCGCTGATCGCAATCTGGCCACATAAAGGCTTTTTTGTGCTTTCATCTCAGCATATTTGCGTTCAATTGTCAAGAGTTCTTTCTTTAACTTTTGTATAATAGCCGTCTGTTGTTGCAGGGAGATTTGTAGGGGGGCGATCTGACTTTGATAGGTTTGCCATTGGCTGAGAGCTTGGCGGGCGAGTTCCTCGTTACCGTGATGTAGGGCTAATTGGGCGCGTTCGTGCCAAGTTTGAGCCGCTTTTTCCTGTTGTTGTTGTTGGCGCTCGGTGCGTTTCTGGGTAGCGACGGCTGCCGCCAGAGCTTGTCGCATTTGGATCAATTCCCCTTCCATCTCCAAGATCGCTTTTTCCAGCAGTTTTTCTGGATCTTGATTTTCCTGAATCAGACTATTGACTTGGGCGCGAATTGCTTGGCCCATGCGCTCAAACAAACCCATTGCCGTCCTCCCGATAGGAACCCTAATAGTTTACCGAAGTGCCGCTCCTATCAATAATGATAGAACTAGGGACGGGGGACTGGGAGGGATCGGCTGTTTCTGAAGGTGCCGGACTACTGGGAGAAGGGGATGCTTGTAATTCTGGCGGTAACTGTTTCATTAACTCCGTGGCATCCTGTCGGTTTTGATTAGCCAGACGACGGGCTTTTTCCCGTTGAAAAAAGGGTAAATTAGCGGGTGATTCTTCTCTTTGACGCAATTCCTCCAACATTCGTTCGTTAATGATCGCGGTCGAGGGGGCAGGGGTGACTTGGGGTGGTGGTGGCGGTGGTGCGGAAACTAGGGAAGATGCTGGAGGGGTACTGGGGGAAGTGGGGGCGACGGGTAAAGATTGCTTGATCTTACTGACGGGTAATTGATGGGCAGGCATGGGGGACGGTGGCAGATTTGGCGGTAAGAGGGCATTAGTCGGATTTATAGCGGTGGGGGGACTCTGAACCACTGGTGGGGCGGTAATATTAGTTATCGGGCTGGTTTTAAGGGGAGGAGCGGGAATATTAACGATCGGACTGGTTTGAGGAGTTTTCTGTACTGGACGAGCGATCGCTATCAATCGATCGAGGTGGCGGGAGTTATTTTGGCGCTGCTCGAGGGGGGAATTCTCAGCTTTCCTCGGGGTGGGGGTAGTATTGGTTAACCATTGATTGAGACTGAGGAGACTATTAGCAATTAAAAAGATCACCATTGCCCGGATACCCCAAGGGGTAAAAAAGACATCTTTAGCTTGGGGATAGACGTTAATGACAGCAGCTTCTAGATATTCTGGTTCCCGAGCGGGATCGATGGCTGAACTGGGTTGGTGGACGATCGAGAGAGGCAAATCTTGGGGGGATGGGGATCGATCGGATTTCATCGAAAATTTTGGGTCTGAAACCCCGTCGTTCTACGACGGCTTTACCGTTAAATACTAGCGCATTTACACGATATATGCCAGAATGTGGAATATGGAAAAAGCCTATTCTTACCGATTTTACCCCACACCCGAACAAGAGTCGCTATTGCGGCGCACTTTGGGCTGTGTAAGATTAGTTTACAATAAAGCTCTCCATCTCAGAACAAAAGCATGGTATGAAAGACAAGAAAGAGTAGGATATACTGAAACTTCTTCAATGCTAACCGATTGGAAAAAGCAAGAAGAATTAGACTTTCTCAATGAAGTAAGCTGTGTACCTTTGCA
>NZ_JADBTZ010000048.1:0-4717 GCF_020245885.1 Microcystis sp. M165S2
AGTCGAAAAAATCTCATGTTCAACCTTATTTCCTAGAAAGTTTTACTCGTTCAAGGCCGAATTTGAAGTCTTTTCTGAACGAAACCCCTTACTATCTGTTGTCAAGGTTCAGTTTTTAGCTTGGTTATCGCTTTTTCCATTTTAGCTTAAAGCCGTCCTCAAAGGACGGGGTTTTAACCCAAATTTTCGATAAACGCCATAAAACCTCTAAGTAGTTGGACAAAATTAAGGTTAACTGTGGGGTAAGGAGTCAGGAGTCAGTAGTCAGTAGTCGGCTTTTTTCTTTCTGCTCTCTACTCCCTTCTCCCCACTTCCCTATCTCCCTTCTCCCTTCTCCCTGCTCATAGACAATATTAACGAGTAATTCAGATAGGTCAATGGCTTATCAGTTCACTGATTACTGTTTACTGATTACTGTTTACTGATGCTGGTCAATGACTTAAATTTGCGCGATGAAGCGTGAAATGTTATAAAAATCTCAGTCCTCCCTATAGAAAAGAGTATAAACTTTATGGCACGCACCGAGTCCACAATGTTAGATTTGGGGACAAAAGCCCCCAGTTTTGCCTTACCCGATGTGGTTTCAGGTGAAACTATCTCTCTGGACAGCTTTACGGCTAAAACCGCTCTGTTAGTCATCTTCCTCTCTGAACATTGTCCCTTTGTTAAACACATTCAAGAAGAACTTACCCGTCTAGGTCGCGATTATGCTAACACCAATCTGGGCATCCTAGCAATTAGTTCTAATGACGTGGAGAAATATCCCGATGATTCGCCCGAAAATTTGAAAAAAATGGCGATAACCCTTGACTTTAAATTCAATTTATGCTATGACGAAAGCCAAGCAGTGGCGAAAGCTTACACGGCAGCCTGTACCCCCGATTTTTTCCTCTTTGATAGTCAGCGCAGCCTAGTCTATCGCGGTCAATTGGATGATAGTCGTCCTAGTAATGGCGTACCGGTGACAGGCAAAGATCTGCGCGCCGCTATTGACAAGGTTTTAACCGGTCAACCAGTACCGACGGATCAAAAACCGAGTTTAGGCTGTAATATCAAATGGAAACCGGGTAATGAGCCACCCTATTATGGTTAATTAACGAAGGGTGTGGGGTGTAGGGTGTAGGGTGTAGGGTGTAGGGTGTGGGGTGTGGGGTGTGGGGAGAATAAATAAAATAATCTCCTGTCTCCTGACTCCTGAATACTGACTCCTGACGACCGACTCCTAACCCCACCAACAAACTTTTTGCCGCAAACCCTATTTCAATAGCGTAACCGATTGCTGTGCTAATAGGGCAGTACCATAGGCCGCTTGATCCTGTTTAGATAAAAGCACGGGAACCCCTAAATGACGCTGACGAATTATTCTCCAAGTCGGATTTTTTGCCCCACCACCCGCACTATAAACTCGCTCTAATTTATTGGCTCCCAATTCCTGTAACCGGTGATAACCTAAAGCTTCAATGCGGGCAATACTTTCCAGTAAACCATGCAAAAATTCTAGAGGATTATCGGGGCGAGGAGTCAGTTTTGCGGGTAAAAAAGGATCATTAATTGGAAAGCGCTCGCCCGCTTTTAGTAGAGGATAATAATCTAAATTACTTTCTTTTTGTCCATCTATTGCTAAACTATAATTTCTCAATTCTTGATCAGAAAAAAACTTCTTTAACACTGCTCCTCCCGTATTGGATGCCCCACCAGTTAACCACAAATTTCCTAAACGATGACTATAGATGCCATAGTTACTATCATCAACTTTCTGGCTACTTAATAATTTTAAGACTAAAGTTGAACCTAAAGATGTCACCCCATCCCCTAAAGAATTAGCACCACTGGCTAAAAATGCCGCTATGCTGTCGGTGGTTCCCGTATAAATTAAACAATCTTTCGGGATAGCAAAACGAGTCACTAAATCCGGTTTAATAGTATCGATCGCTGTACCCGGGGCAAAAATTTGCGGTAATAAATTAAACATCGGTAAATTCTCTAACCAATCGGGATAACAGAGATTTTCGAGATCATAACCTAACTTTAAGGCATTGTGATAGTCACTAATTCCCAGTTTACCGTGCAGCAGAAATGCTAACCAATCCGCTTGCGAGAGAAAATAACGCGCTTGCGAAAAAATTTCTTGTTCACTCCACCAAAGTAATTTAGCTAAACTGGAGGTAGCACTAATCACGGGATGGTGAGGGGGTGCTATAGCTTTAATTGCTTCTAAAAATGCAATTCCTCGCCCGTCATTGTATAATATTGCCTGAGAAAGAGGATTACCCCAATTATCACATAATAACACCGTCGAGGAAGTACCATTAATCGCGATCGATTTAAGTTCTGAACGCACCGAATCCCCTAGATTATCCAATAAATAAAATAGGGACTTTTGCCAATCCTGAAAATTGGCATCGGTGAAAGGATAATTAACCTCAGCGACGATTTTTTTGCTAGAATCAATAGCAATCGCTCGCGCTCCCGATGTGCCAAAATCAATACCTAAAGATAAACCCATTGATGTCTTCACAACCCCCTCATTCTGGCTACCATTGGGATGGTATCACTCCCCGATTCTTTGAAGGTTGGTACTTCCGAGTCATGATTCCGCAATTAGCCGACGGATTCGCCTTTATGTATTCTATTCAAGACCCAAGCGGCGGTCAAGTCAATAGCGGCGGAGCGGTACAAATTTTAGCCATAGAATCTAATTATCTTTGTCGCACTTTTCCCGATACGGATAAATTTTGGGCAAGTCGTCAGGAATTAGCCATTATCCATTGGGGAAAAACTAACTTAAAAATCCGTCCCTGTCTCCTTTCCCCGTCAGCTTTTTTTGAGTCTGTTCAAGAGGGTTATCAAGCAACGGCAAACCAGCAGCAAGGACGAATTTATGATCCCGTCACTGGAGAAATCTGTCAATGGGATTATCGCGTTGAAACTAGGTACAGTTGGGGAGATAAAAAGCGTCCACCCCAAGCAACAGCAGGAATATTATCTTATTTACCGATTTTTGACCCAGGTTGGCAGATTTTAACTGCTCATGGTTTAGCAACGGGAATGATTACCTATCGGGGAAAAAATTACCAATTTGAGAATGTACCTTTTTATAGCGAGAAAAATTGGGGTTATTCTTTCCCCGAAAAGTGGTTTTGGATTAATTGTAATGCTTTCCCTGAAAATCCCGATTTAACCTTAACCGCAGTGGGTTCTACCCGGAAAGTTCTGAACTGGACGGAATCGGTGGGAATTATCGGTATTCACTGGCAAAATCGCTTTTATAAGTTTGATATCTGGAATTCTCAACTAACTTGGACAGTGCAACCCTGGGGATACTGGGAAATGAGGGCAACCAACGAGAATTATACCATTGTCTTAATCGGTATCAGTGATCATCCTCCCGATCGCGTGCGTGTACCCACAGAAAAAGGTCTCTGTTTTGCTTGTCAAGATACCCTCAAAGGTAAATTATCGATAAAATTGGCTGATAGTCGCGGTAAAATCCTTATAAATAGCTCTAGTTGTCTAGCTGGTCTCGAAATTGGCGGTATTTGGCCATCAGCTTGGAGCAAACAGTGATTTAAATCACCATTGCGACGGGATAATATCACGCTATTATTTATCGATCGGTATTAACATTGAGTCAGTTTTTGATCGCTAAAAAATCGTTTCATGAACCAACCTTCTCTCAATTTTGTTGAGCAATTAGTGATAGCAGAAGTGCGGGAACAGTTAAGGAATTTACCTAGTTCCTTTCGCCAATATCTCTCGGAGATTAAAATCGATCGAGTCATGAATAATGCTATCCAAATTCTGCCCCGCAGTTTCAAAACTTTGGGGGAAAAAGATCACGATTATCACACCCGAAGATTAAGAATAAAAATTGCTGTAGAAACAGCGATAACCGATATACTGCATGAACTAAAATTATATTATGTAGCGCAGACAGAAGTGGAAGATGAAGAAAATATTCCCACGGAACCATATTCTGAAAGGTGGGATAGCAGTTATTTTAATGGCTAGGTACAGAGTCTTCCTTTTCAGGAGTTAGCAGCTATTATTCAGAGGATAATAACCCATTAGTTTATAATTTATTCCTATAAGAAATGTTGTCAATCTCTGCTCAGAAATAGAATCGGTCGGTGAGTCTGGCTAAAAAATTATTTTAAAGTCAATAAAATAGGCTTTTTTAGTTAGGTTTTACAGAAGTCGCCCTCGATATTTTTTTGATAATAATTAATACTATTTTTCAAAAGTAATGGTAAAGATGGTTAATTGTCCTCGCCCCACTTTCAACCTTCAGATTTAATTGCAGCCTAAGCTAAAAGTACAGTAGAAAGAATCAAAGAATATCCCTTACATGATATCATCGGCGAGACTTGGAAACTATTTCATCAAATTATTTACCCGATAGAACCCCCTTGAGCCATCTTGCACACTTTTCTCTTTTTGTCAAATTTTATGTTAAGAAATATGTGACTAATGGATAGGCTTTTAGCGACGGGAGTGTCAATCAGCAATCTCTGATTACAAATTGCGATGGGGTTTGCATAATTATTCCCGTTTGTTCAGCCACTTGTGACCTAACATCTGGTTCTTCGTTACTTGGTATGGTTCCATAGGGGGGCATAAATTGACTAAATCCTTATCCGGCAAGAGACTTAATTGATTAGTTCGCTCTAGATCAAAAACAATTGACAAAAATCGCCAAATGCCTTTCTAGCATAAG
>NZ_JADBTZ010000049.1:0-7804 GCF_020245885.1 Microcystis sp. M165S2
AAAGATGATTACGCTGGTCTATGCTAAGATGTGAGTAGTTCATTAGTTTGTCTGTTTGTTTTGAGCAATATCCGACTTTAACTGATGAGCTTTCCTCTGTCAAGCTTTTCAGGTGATGCACTTCAGACTTGAATCGGCGTTATTTTATCGTTTCTAGTGCTATTCATTGCACTAAAAATAATTTTTCACTGGTCAAGTCCACTAGATATCTTTCGAGGTATCCTAATTATCCTATTCTTCGGTTATTTCCCATCTATCTTAGCAATATTAGTGGGAAATACTCTTGATAATACAGATAGGTTTAACCCTATATTTCGCGTCATATTATCAAGCATTATTTTGATAGGCTTAACGGCGACTATCATTTTAGGGATAGTAATAAGAAATGCTCCTCGTGATCTACCTCCTGGCGCACAATCAGAGATTTCTAAGGCTTTCGAGAGGCTTCCAAGAGGTATATTTGTATTTTCTTGTCCTAAAGAAATGACTCTTGGAATATCTGAAAAATGTAAAGCTAGGATTGCAAATGAAGAGTTTTTATCAGCATTTCAACAACTTTTAAGGGAAGGATTGGATAAAGATATAAGTGAAAGAGAACTTCGATATGTTAGTCCCATAATGAATGTCAAACTAACATCTCAGAAGTTCCTGTCGTGGAAAGCCTTTGATATCAATCCACAAGAAGATGGTGGTAATCAACCAGTTATAGATCAAGACTTTACTAGTTGGGAGTGGGATGTAACTCCACAAGAATCAGGCAAAAAGAAGTTAAAGTTTATAGTGTCTGTCATAATTAGAATTCCTGGCTACCAAGAATTACTTCCAAAACGATATGAAGAAAATGAAATCGAGGTAGCCGTCAAGCATAATCCAATTTTCTCTTCGACTAATTTTGTAAAACATAACTGGAAGTACCTTGTGGCAATAGTCTTCTCTTCGTTAATTGCTTTTCTAATTGCCAAAAAACTTAAGATAATAGGAACAAGTATAGAAATAGGCAGCATAGGTGACATCGATCTAAAGAATAACGAGGGTGTCATAAACCTTCTTGCATCTAGCCAAAATATAAACAGTAGTTTTTCTAAAACATCTTTCGTTAGAAAAATGGTAGAAGGTTTACCTGATTCATCTAAAATAATGAAGGATTCACTAGAAAATTTACGCCAATTCATTCAGTATAATCCTAAGCTAAATAACGAGCAAAAAGAACAAGCCTTTGATGTAGTAAGAAGACTAATCGAGCTTTATATGGAGCAGGATAAGCCAAATATTCATGGCTGTGTTCTTACTGAAATGGACAAACTTAAGACAATAATAAGGAATGGTTCTAGTGTTGAAGCAGGATTTAAACTTGTAGATCAAATAGCATCCATGTTATTGAAGAGGTTGTAGATTGAATCCATGCGGAAGTTGCTTGATTGGTTGTGGATTGGTGCTTTATTTGAGTAGTGCGATCGCCTCGCCCGTAGGTTGGGTTGACGCAAGGAAACCCAACATCAATCAACTCATAACAGAGTGCGATGCCGAAGGCACTGCGTAGCAGCACGCCGATCTTATAGAGTGCGTTAACGAAGTGAACGCACCTTATCTAATGTTCAAAATCCGTGGGTTACGCTAACGCTAACACAGGCTACATCATATCGATCGCCAAGATTAAGTGCGATCGTTTATCTCCGTAGTCTGGGTTGACGGCAGGAAACCCAGCATTGCTTTTCTCTATCAACACTAACCAAAAGCGCGATCCCACCCAAAACACATCGACCCTTATTAGAAGCGGATAATTTCGATCGTGCATCGCGATCGTTGAAAACAGACATCAAATTCTCGAAAAAAGTTCGTTTGCCCAAGAATTAAGGGTATCTGAGAGGTTTTTGCCCAAGCAAAGGCTAGACGAACAGGTTCCAAATTCCCAATTTGAACATACACAAATAACCCTCGTGCTTCAACCCTTGCAAGATTTCCGGCCAATGGCAAGCGGACAGTTTGTTCCTCCCAAATTGCACCCAATTGCGGCCCGATGTCGTAAGGTAATAGATTGACCGTAGATCCGGTATCCAGCAGGGCATTCGCAGAAACAGAAAGGCCTGCATGACTCAGAGTGATGGGAATCGTGGGTAATGCTTCATCGTCGGAAAGGGGAAATTCGACTGTACTAGGCATGGGTAGATGCCTCTCGGTCATCCTGAATCATATGCATCAGAATATTGGCGGCTTCCGTGGCATCGTAGGGCGACCAAATCGGATACTCTGATGCGGAAAAGATAACCTGTAGTTCAGCATCCGGGATTTGTGCAGCTAGGAGTTTGAAGAGTGATAATTTGTCTGTCTGGCTCAGATTGTTGACCAGAAGAATTAACTCAGTGAGTGACATGGCTTAAACTTCTAGATATGCGAGAATAAATTGATCATAAGCGATCTGTGAGGTACGGTCTAACAATCCCGTTGCACACCGACCGTATCAGGTTGGTCGGTGCTGAGTAACAAGAACCACATCATGTCCAGCATCAATTAGAAATCTCGCAGTGATTGCGTAAACGTCTTGATCGAGAAGAAATTTCATTATTAAGCCGACACGAGTTTAATGTCTTCAGCCGCTACTAAAGCGATAGCATATTGCAGACAAGCACGAATGTCTTCAATTTGTAAATCAGGGTAATAATCCTGAATAATTATACTGAAAGAGAGTCCCTCATTTAGCAACTCAAGAACACTCTGCACAGTGATGCGCGTCCCTTCTATGCAGGGCTTCCCAAAATGAATTTGAGGGTTAACAGAAATTTTATACATTGTTGTCACCTAGTCGTAAGATGCCCTTATTTTAGATCACATTGCACAAAAAAAGCCGTATAACAAGTCGCTGCACCGGAACGCCGTCATTTGGTTGGTTGAGTGCGATCGCCGATCTTGTAGGGTGCGTTATGGCGAATTATTAATTTTAGTTTTTTGACTAAATTGATAGCCGCCTAACGCACCCTACTGGTTTGTTTCAGCTAAAATAGGGCAATAGATTTCGGCTTAAAGTCTTAAATTATAGAATTTATAGCATTTTTCTAATACACCAAATTAACTGAAACAATCCACTACACTCTACTGAAACAATCCACTACTGAATATACAGCCCTAAGAGCAGAGATCCTTCAGGCTGATAATATTTGCCTATTACCTATTGGGTGTAGGCAGGTAAGTCTTGACTCATTTGATTTAAGTTGCTGGCAATGGCTTTCATCGTCATAAAAGCCGAGCTAAAGGCGATTAGCTCATTTAAGGGATAACTTCGACTCTCAACCCGCAAGCTCAGTAATTGCTTCTCAAGAGATTCAATTTCTTGGATGAGCAATCCTAACTTTGGTGGGTTGAGAATGACCTGGGCAGCGATCGCCTCAGCAATTTCATCAAAAGCGATCGCGGTTCGTTGTGCGGTCTCGCGTAGCGAGCGCGTTGCGACCGCTTGTAATTCAGGTAAAAACTTTTGTCGTATCGGTTCAGGAAGCGGTTGCTGTAGCACATCTTGTAAAGCATCCAGTTGAGCCCAGAGTTTTTGTTCGTAGCCGATGGAGAAATTCCAAAAATTTTGGTGTTTGGTTGCTAAAACTGTGGAAATTTGTTCGAGACTGGCAATCTTAACCGAGGCTGGATGTTTGGCAATCGCCACTGTAATTGCCTGCTTCAGTTGGGCGATATCTGACGGTGGTATCGTATCCTGAAAATAGCCTGACAGCAGTTTTTGATATAGCTGTCCCATTTTCTTAAAAGTCACAGAAAAATCTGTTTCCAGTTCGTTTGTAGCCGATTCTGTCATAAATACAGTGGTCAGCAACACCCCCAGAAACGCACCTACGGGAACTGAAATCAGTGCGGCCCGAATTCCTTGCTCGAAAAAAGGAAAAATATCCTTCCCGATGGCATCGGCTGCTACAATCGCACCGATGCGAGCGATCGGTGTAAACCCCAGCCAAGCACAACTGAAGTAGGCGAAAAAATAAGCCAGACTGCTACTAAAAGGATTATAACCAAAGGACTTGACCAACAGGTAAATACAGAGAATCGTCAAACTCAACGAAACAGTTGCCGCACAACCGATCGCGATCGCTCGACCCCGTGTCGGTTGAATGACAGTGACCACTGCACCTATTATCACAATATCTGCAACTTTTTCGTAAGCAGAAGGATAGGGAAACTCGATGTGACGAATAATAGCCAGTAACAAACCAATAACCACGCCAAGACTGACAATTTCTATCAGGCGTTTTAGGGATATAGGGACCCATTTGGGAAAGGTAATCAGGTGTCTTCGTCTGAAAGTTGCAGTTACTTTCGTTTTATCGATTATCCTGCCTCGTAATCCCTCGCATTGTTGGATAAATCGAGATACAAGTTGAATAAATTGATAAAACTGTAGTGATTCTTGAAGATCATACCGGTCAATTTCTCCACTTGTTCGGAGATGATCAAGTTTACACCCAATATTCGCTAAATCTTCTTCTAATTCTGTAAGGTAAGGGGTAGCTAAGATTTTTTTGGCGTTACTCAGATCGCTCAAGCTATCAAAGCTGTCGGTAAGATGAGTCGCCAATTGGTGAAATTCATCCCTGAACTGATGCACTAAATTTTGTTCCTGCTTTTCGCCCTTAAAAGCCATCAGATCAGCTAATTGTCGAGTCAATTGGTTCTGAATTGCCAAGATTTCACTCCAATTTTCTGCCACCAATATCTCACTACCGAATTCATGGGTTGCTTTTGTGAGTATTGAAAGGCTAGTTTGCGTTGATTTTTTAATCTGATTGAGTAAGTTAAGCTCGTTCTGCTCAATAGAAAGAGGATAATCCCGCTCGTCGACCTCAGTTTTTAGGTAGCGATCGAGGATTTTTTGGAACAAGCGCGGTATATCTTGAAGGATTCCCATCAAGTTCCGGTTGAGATCGGCTCGAGTATTCTGGGGCCAAAATAGTAAGGCGACAGCAATTCCGACAGCGATTCCGATCCAGTTATCGATGAGGCGCGATCGCAAATAGAGCCAGATATTTTGTTGTGCTGATGTTCCTACCACTCTCATGGCAATTAAAGCGCCCAGTAGTGTGGCTTGGGAATAAGCGGCTTGCCATCGGTAAGTTTCACAGATCAGGGCGGCTAAAATGTAGGTGAGAGAGGGAATGACAAAAAAACTTGAGCCTTGGATTCCGTAGGCGTTCACCAGGATAGCGGCAATGATTCCCCCCAAAGCACTTCCCCCCAAACGCCCCAAACCTGCGGAGATCGCACCTCCCATCGATGGCTCAATCAGTACAGATACATACCCAAAGACGGGATAGACAAAGTTGTCTAATACATTTCCTCGGTGCCAAAAGAAACTCGTTAAGAGAGCAGCACCCAGGGAAAACTTCAATCCCTGTCTGATCATTAGCTCGTTTTTACTGTCCAAGGTATCTCTATATCCTTTTTCGACTTACTCATTGTTACCCATTAATCGCTCGCTCAATCCCATATAAAATCAGTGCCAAAAACGTCACCAACCAAAACCAAAGCTGAGGAGGCTCACTATGGATCAAGATTACTAAGACAAACGCTGCGGCAATAATCCACCACTTAAACCACCAAGTCCACCATTGAGAACGTCTTTTCGGATTTTCCATATTAGGTTTAACCGTTTATTCCAGTCTTTGTTTCTTTAAGCTACTTGCGAGCGCAAGATTGTGGTTAACGTTGGTACACCCCTGTAATCCAGCGAAAAGCAGGGGTTATATAACTCACTAAAGAACGCTCTTCTACCACGGCATGGACATCTGCGGTAGTCCCGTTGGTAATTGTTTGGGGCGCTCCCTTGGCTTGGGTCCAGTAAAAACCACTCGGTGTATTGCGATCGACCTTCAGCGCTAAAGTGGCTTTGATAACACTTGCATTGACGGGTATAGGCTTATCGCGATCGTCTTCATCTCTACCCAGAAACAGCTTGCTGGCGAGTTCATTACTTCCGACTAGATTTGCCAGTTCTGCCACAGTTACCGGCTGCTGATCGACGGAAACGACCTTAGCGACGATACCCCCATAGCGTTCGCGATCATAGAGATCGGGAACGACTTCTACTTCCTTGCCCGGTTCTAATCGTTTGGCATCACCACTCTTAAACAATGCCACCACGCTGGTTTTGGCCTTTAGATTGGAGACTTCTAACGTACCGATGCGCCCCCCCGGAGCCAGGACTTCCCCTGGATTAACAGATAAGTCTAAAATCTGGCCGTTGTACAGACTCACTACATTTTTGTTGGCTTGAATAGTGGTTTTTAACGTATTAATCTCTCGTTGCTGGTCAGCGATCGCATTGTAACGAAGAATATCACTGCCTGTATCTTGGAGGTCTATTTGCCGTTTTTCTGTGTTTAGTATATTATTCTGTGCCGTCAATGCGTTCATCTGCGCTCGCAGGCTTTCATCAACCCCCTTAAGGCGGTCGAGTTCTATTTGGACGCGATTGATACTATTAGAAGCCTCTAGATTATTGAACTGAAATAAATAGGAGGGAAAATCTAGCTTGGCGACAGCCCCCTCTTCGATAAGTTTATCGTAGGCGGCTAGTCTTTCATCCGTTGAGTTCTGGAAATTTTTAAGGTATCGAGCATGGGAGAGATAGGCTTCTCGCTGTTTTTGATTACTGGATAATTGAACTTGAAGTGCTTTAATCTGAAGCTGATTCGCCTTTTGCTGGCGCTCTATTGAGGCTGCATTCAATTGGCGACGACTCACTTCAATAGAGTCAACTCTTTCATCCTGCTGCTTGAGATCTGCTAGTCTATCCTTTTTATCTTTTAATTCTGTTTCTAATTCGGGAAACTCTAAAGTTGCCAGTAATTGCCCTTTTTTGACAGAATCTCCGGGTTGAATCAGGAGGGTCAACACCCGCCCACCTTGACGGGGTTCGATATTAACAATAGAACGAGGAATCAAAATTACCGCTCGTCCCTGAACAGGAGTCGGAATCTTGCCAACTATCGCCCAATAACTCAGTCCTCCGAGCAAAAGACCCACAGGCATTAAGCGCAGGATTATCTCCCCTAATCTTCCTGTTGGCTCCGAATATTTAGACGTTTTTTCTGAATCAATTTTAGAATCAATTCCCGTTTTTATTTGATTATTATCCTGATGTTCTATCCTAGCCTGCGTTGTTTTCTTCGCACCCATATCTGGCTGCTGATAATTCTGATCAGACATAGATTCAGCTTGATTTTTTGCCATTGTACTGAAATGAGTAAAAATCACTTAATTTGTAACATTATAAACATTCAGAGGATATTACTTTAGATTAGGAAAATCCTCTGAAAAAATCGCTCAAGCTATTTTTGAGACAGGATGACTAGGGTACGTCGAAAGATTTACCGAAGGCTCAAACCTTTAAAATTTCCTGTAAGAAACCTAATAAAGTAGTACACTTGATGTGAGCTAAAACAACCTAATAGGCATCAAGTATTTGAGTCCAACACTCCCAATAGAGAGATAATCTATCGAACGAGGTTACACCAATCCAGCTTCTAACTTAGATAATAGAGAAAATTTCACTTTAACTTGAGAGAAATTCATTATGACAGCCACTATTGAAGACATTCGGGCAATACTAAAGCAATTAGCTCAATCCCAACAAGAGTTATCCCAAGCTCAAAAAGAAACGGATAAACAAATTAACAGGGTTAGTCAGCAGATTGGGGAGTTGGGCAATCGTTTAGGAGAGTTTGTCGAGTGGCAAGTACGTCCTGCGGTGGTGCGTCTGTTTCAGGAGCGGGGTATTGATGTCCATGAGTTTCACCCTGGTATTTCG